>JAUQQG010000034.1 GCA_030550015.1 bacterium
TGGGGAGAGGCTCCGGGTGCTGCAGGCGATCCAGGAGGCTGGGGTTCGTGTGCTCGGGTTTTCGACCGAGGAGCCGGATATCGAGGAAGTCGTGAACGAAATCCTTCAAGGATCGAAGGGGAGTGAAAAGGAATGAGAAGAGCCGCGATAGGAATCGGAGTGGTTCTGATTCTTACTCTGGGGGGTGCGCTGGTTCTGTTCGGGCAGGTAGCGCCTCCCGAAAGGATCCCGCTCATCCAGGAGGGAGTGGACCGGTGCGCCCTGTGCAACATGGTCATCCGGGATGCACGCCATGGAGCAGTGGTCGTGACCGCGGCAGGACAATTCCGCTTTGACGACTTAGGTTGCCTCTTTAACTACATCCATGCCCATGGCCTCGCTGAAAAGGAGGTGCGCTCGGTCCTTGTGAGGGATTGGAGGACGCAGGGATGGATCGAGGGACGGTCCGCCTTCTTCGTCTCTACCTCCCAGCGCACGCCCATGACCTATGGCCTGTTCGCCTTCCGCAAGGCCGAGGATGCCAGAGCTTTCGCCAAGGCACATGGAGGGAAGGTTCTCTCCTTCCAGGAGGCCATGAAGTACGCAGTTGAGCGCCGGAAGATGATGAAAGGGATGCAGCATTGAAGGGACGATGCGACGGGTCTATCCCTTGATCCTTGCTTTCGCTGTGGCGATAGGATTGGTGATCACCTTCTCCTACCTTCGAGAAAGGTCAGGGGAGGTGAAGCCAAAGCAGATCCTCCTCGGCGTGGAGACGTGTGCGGAGTGCGGGATGGTCATCAGGGAGGAACCGCACGCCGCGGAGCTCGTGACCGAGGAGGGCGTCGCCAAGTTCTGTGATATCGGGTGCATGCTTCTCTACCGTGTGAAACACCATCCCCAGGGGGAGGGCGTGCGGGCCATGTTTGTGCACGACTGGACGACGAAGCAGTGGATCCGTGCGGAAGGGGCCTTCTATGTCCGCGCGTCCTTGTACACTCCCATGTACTATGGCCTGTTTGCGTTCCACAGCAGGGAAGAGGCGGAGCGGTTCGCGGGGGAGGGAGCGAAGATCTGGACCTTCCATGAGGCCCTCGAGTTCGTCCGTAGGCAAGGAGAGGGATCGGAGTGAGGGGAGCTGCAGTGACAGCGATATGGAAAATTGCCAGCCGGGAATTCGAACTCACAGCGAGGAGTCGCTGGTCTTGGGCCTTCGCCCTCCTCCTCGCTATCCTGGCGCTAGGGGTCTCATACCTGGGTCTGAGCCTCGGGGGATACGCTCGGTTTGTGGGATTTGCCCGCACCGCCACAAGCTTAGTCAACCTCATCACCTTCCTCATCCCTGTGAATGCCCTAGCCCTCGGGGTCCTGGCCTTTTCCCCAGAGCAAGGGGATACGGAGGTTCTCCTGGCCCAGCCCATCACGCGGCGGGAGGTGGTCGTGGGGAAATACCTTGGGGCTTGCGGGGCCATGAGTGCGGGCCTTCTCTGGGCCCTCGGGATCTCCGGGGTAGTCATTGCCCTCAGGGCCGGACTCTCTGAGTTGGTGGCATACGCCGTCCTGGTGGTTCTTTCCATACTCCTGTGCATGGTCTTCCTCGGGCTTGGAGCGTTGGTTTCCATTGTTGCCAGGAACAGGATGAAAGCTCTCGGCGGGGCGCTTGCACTCTGGATCCTCCTTGGCGTGCTCTATGACCTGATGGTCCTAGGCGTCTCCATCCTCTTTGGCGGGGAGTGGTTGAGGCCGATCCTCCTTTCCTCTGTCCTGGCGAACCCCATGGACACAGTGCGGGTGGTGGTTCTCATGCTTGTGGGAGCGAAAACCTCCCTGGGACCGGGAGGAGCGATCCTTGGGGAACTGGCCGGGTCCGTCCTCGGGAAGACGCTCATCGCTGTCTCGCTCGTGGCCTGGGTGATGATCCCTCTGTGGCTTGCCACCCGGGCATTCCAGGAGCAAGACTTCTAAGTTCCTTGGCCCCTCGATTTTCCCTAGCAGGAGTTCTCGTCTCTTTCGGCGAACCGCGCTGAAGAACTCCAACAATGGGCTACTTGGCTTTCGCCGGGGTCCATTGAAAGATGGAGTGTATGAACTCCCCAGAGCACCATCGTTGTAAGGAGGGCAGGGGATGAAACTTGCTACATTCCAAGCGCAAAGCGGCCATCGCCTGGGCCTCGTGGTGGAGACGTGGCTTGTGGATCCCGAGGTAGAACCTCGTTGGAAGGGGAGGTGGCCGGCGAGCCTTATAGAGTTCATCCAGCAAGGTGAGGATGCCATTGGGATGGCCCGCGAGGTAGAGGAGTGGGCCAAGGGTATGATTGAGGAAGCGCGAGGAAAGGAGGGAACGGCCCTAACCCCCCTAAACCAGGTCACCCTTCTTGCCCCGTTCCCGAGGCCGTCCAAGAACATCTTCTGCGTCGGCCGCAACTACCGCGAGCACGTTGAGGAAGGAGCGCACGTCTTGTGGGGTCCAGAAAAGGAGGGAGGGGAGGGCAGGAAGGGCTGGACAGTGGAGCTCCCGCCGGTCCCTGTTTTCTTCACCAAGGCACCCACCGCGGTCATCGGCCCGGATGCACCTATCGTGCGCCCGCGCGCCACTACACGCTTGGATTGGGAGTGTGAGTTGGCCGTGATCATTGGGCGCAAGGGAAAGGATATCCCTCCCGAGGAAGCGTTCAACTACGTGTTTGGATATACGATCCTCAACGATATCACCGCGCGGGATCTCCAGCAGAGACACGGCCAGTGGTTCAAGGGGAAGAGTTGCGATACCTTCTGCCCAATGGGACCTTGGGTAGTCCTCCGCGACGATTTGGGAGCGCCGCCGCAGGCCACGCTGGTCCTGCGGGTGAACGGGGTGGAGCGACAACGGTTCCACACGCGGCAGATGATCTTCGATATCCCTGCGATCCTGAGCAGCCTCTCCGTGGGCATGACAATTGAGCCAGGGGACATTATCGCAACTGGGACGGGGGCTGGGTGCGGGTTTGCTATGAATCCCCCGCAGTTCCTCCAGCCCGGCGACATTGTGGAAGCAGAGATCGAAGGGATCGGGGTCCTGCGCAACCCCGTCGTTGCGTCCTGGAATCTCTGAGATGATCATGCACCCCCTTCATGATCCGGGGTAGATGGACAGAAGGCTCTTGCAGAGGTGAGTTACCCTGGCATGCCACAAGGAAGTCAGGAATCAGGAAATAGAAGGAGGCCGCTCCATTTGTGCCGAACCCTAAAGGTGTGGGAGGAAACGCAGGCCTGAACGCTTATGACAAGCGAATGCTCGCCAGCATCGTTCACCAGGTCTGGCGGCATGCGCAGATCTTCGTCTCCTTGGCTGTGGAGCGCGGGGTGGGGGAGGCGTTCTATACACTTCTGGAGCTGGCGGAGTGGGCGGTCTCCCAACGCCGCCGCCTTTCGCCCCGGAGCCCCCAGAGGCCGGCCATGGTGACCACCTCGGGCATGAAGATTGGCCGCATCCTCCTCGAGGATATCGACACCTTCGTCCACGCAATTGGCGAGAACCTCGCCAAGCTCCAGTTCTCCAACCTGAGCCCAGAGGAAGTGGAGGAGGAGGCTCTGACCATCATCGAGGGATTCCTGGCCTGGAGCACGATGATGGCCTCCCAGCTTGGGATCTCCCACCATTTGAGACCTCAGACCCTGTGGTTCGAGCGGTGATCCTCAGGTACGTCCCTTTTCAGGTGCTCTGCTGAAACGTTTTGCCAGGATTTCGCTTGGGAACACGGGATAGTGCGGAGGGAGCCACGGCGAGGGTCAAGTCGCCTCTTGCCGGGATGGTTCAGGAGTGCGTGGGAGAAGCGGCGAGGGAGACCTGGGATCTCGTGTCTGGAGCCTCTGTAACCACCCGGAAACCCATCTCCTCGGCCCTTCGCACGAAATACTCGATATTTTCGGTGCGCGTCCTCTCCCCAAGGCTACGGCGTTCGTAAGCTCCGTCTAAGGCGATGATCACGGTCTCTGCGAGACAGGCGGGGAAGAGACCGGGGCCGTACCCAAGATCGATGCGGCCAGTGGGGTTCCCGGGAGGACGGACCACCCCCCCGGGAATCACTTCCACCCTCGGGACCTGGGCGACAGAGGGGTGGACGTCGGCAGGTCTCCCCAGGTCGTAGATAAGCGCTCCTTCCCTCACATGCTCCGGATACACCACCGCCTCCGGGGTGTTGGTGGCCGTAAAGATCACATCTGCCTCGCGGATGCGTCGAAGGTCGGTGGTGATCTCGATGGTTGTCCTGGGGAACCTGCTCGCGAGGCGCTGCCGCGAGCGCTCCAGGCGCCCGAGGTCGGTGCCTACCATGATCAAACGTCCCACCTCGCCGGCGATCATGCGGCAGATACCGAACCCAACCACACCGTTGGCGCCCACTACTGCCGCAGTGGCCTGCCTGGGGGAGATCCCTTTCTCCTGGAGCCGCCCAAGGATCTGCGGGACGGCCGCCCTGACCGTTCCTGCCGTAAATGCCCCTCCATTGGTAATGACGATTTCGCTCTGCTCTTGTACTTCAATCCCCTTCTGGCCTACCACGGACCAGTACGCGCCCAAGCCCATGACCACCGCTCCGAGGTCCCTGGCGAGCCGTGCTGCTTGGATCGTGCGGCGAAGCGCCAGGGCTGGCTCGCCTTTGATCTGGTCGGGAAGGAGGGGGACCCCTAAGAGATAGACCCTTGCCCGCTTCCCCTCGGTGGTCGTGATGGAGCGGATCTCGTCCACTTTCATGGGACGGATATACCGACTCAGCCAGCGGAGGAGGGAGAAGGGAATGATCCCCCGGTCGGCTAAGGGGCGGAGCCAGCGAAAACGGTTGGACTGCCACCAGTCGAGGGGGCTCATGGGGTGGATCAAGAAGGCACACCCGACCTCCTCCCCCAGGCCAGGGACGGGGAGGTACTCGCCGAGCCTCGGTTCGAGCCCATCGGCGATGCGTCCCAGGTTCTCCTTATGGCGCCACAGCACGAGCACGCAGAGCGCGATGCCAAAAAAGATGCCAGCATGCGGAGTTCGGGATACCCCCAGGCCGATCGCCAGGGTCAATGCAGCGAGGACGGAGGCGAGGGACGGGTACCCCCATCTTCCCCATAACCTTGGCAGGGCAATGGTGGCCATCCAGACTCCCAGCGCAAAGAGCAAGGGGAGGAGAGGAAGGAAGCCCACCAGCCACAACCCCCCTGCCGCGCCCGCTGCAGTCCCTACGCTTTTAGCCCTTGGGAAGGATCCCTCGGTGAAGAGGAAATAGGGGGAGTAGAGGTGCCCGATGAGAACGCCAAGGGCAGCTGCAACGGCATATCCTGGCTCAGGGCGGATCATCCAAGAGAGCAAGGGAGGGAGCGCTCCCTTGGCCACGTCCAGAAAGAAAGCCCCCACGGCGGCGGGGCCAGCAAGGGCAAGGAGTGGGCGGAATCCCACGTTGTAAGGGCTCAGGCGCCGGATATCCACCTTCCGCGTGGACTTGACGGCCAAAAAGCCTAAAGGTAGCGCGCCCCACAGGTATGCAACGAAGAATGCAACAAGGAGACTTCTCATCTCCATGACCAGTGACTCAGTGACGGAGTGACTGAGTAACTTCGCCAACAAACTCGATGAGATCAATCGAGCGCGTATCCCTCACCTGGTCGCAAGATCACCACCTTTGTCTGTGTCTCCGCTTCCACGCGTGTCTTCCACGTCTGCGGGTCCTGCTTGATCACGTCGAATGCCCCGTAGTGCATGGGGAAGACGATCTTGGGCTGGAGCAGCTTCACTGCCTCCAGGGCATCGTCAGGCCCCATGGTGAAGTTGTCGCCGATGGGGATCATTGCTGCGTCCAGCCCGCCTCGCCCGATGAGCTGCATGTCGAGGAAGAGGGCCGTGTCCCCGGCATGGTAGAGGCGCTTCCCTCCAAGTTCTAGGATCACCCCCGCGGCGCTCCCCCCATAAGAGCCATCGGGGAGACCGGAGCCGTGGTGGGCGATAGTAAGCTTCACCCGGCCGAAGGGGAAGTTGAAACCGCCGCCGAGATGCAGGGGATGAACGTTCTGGACTCCCTTCGCCTGGCAGTAGCTGGTGATCTCGTAGTTGCTAATGACCGTGGCCCCTGTGCGCTTGGCGATGTCTACAGTGTCGCCGATGTGGTCTCCATGCCCATGGGTCACGATGATGTAGTCCGCTTTCACCTTGTCTGCTGTGGTTGGAGCCTCGGGGTTCCCTGTGATGAACGGATCGATGAGGATCGTGGCTTTGTCTCCCTCAATGGACCAGCAGGCGTGCCCGTACCACACAAGCCGCACCATGATCCTTCACCTCCCCTTTCGATTTGCGAAGTGGCCCCGCGAACTCTTTTTGACAGGGTTTCGCTGGGGCCTCATTCGAGAGGCTAGTGTTGCCCTCAGGTGGTAGATTCGCTGGGGAGAGGGGGAAGACCTCTTCGGAGAGGAGCCCGCAGGGGTTTCCGCCAAATGTCAAAAGCCTTTTGCCCGTGATCTCAGGTTCGCCGCCTTGGCCGAGCTGTGGGGAACTTAATGGTGTATGAGCAGGAGAGCTCTCCTTTGAGGATGTGTTGGGAGCGGTTCACCTCTGCACCGAGCACTTCGGCGAACAGCGCCTGCTCCATGTGGCAGGCTTGTTGGAAGTGATCGGCGATATGGCGGATGGGACAGTTGTGTTCAATGAGCAGGTAGGTGTTGGTGTCCACCTGCTTCCACTCCGCGAGGTACCCTTCCTCGTGGCGGATCCGGGCAAGCTCCGCGACCATCTCCGCGCCAGCTTTTCCCTTTAGCCGTTCCCGATACTCCTCTAGGAGCCTCTCCTTGCGCTTCTCCAGGAGTTTCATCACCTTCGCTTCCCCTTCGAGGGCTCGGAGGTCCTCAAGGAGAGCGATGGCAAACTGCTGGTAGGTACGTGGGAAGAGGTCGTCTCCACGCGGGGTGATCGTATACATGCGACTGGGACGCCCCTGACCCCGGCGAATCCCTCCTGGCGCGACGTACCCGTCACGCTCCAACGTGGCGAGGTGCTGGCGCACCCCCATGGCTGTGATGCCCAGGGATTTGCTCAGTTCCTTGACGGTCATCGGCCCGCGTGTCTTCAGCAGGGTGAGGATCTCCCGCCGCGTCGATTGCATCGCTTCGCTTCCTGTTGGCATAGGCACATCTCCCCCTACACGTTGCTCACTCTCCCATTTTAAGGGAACTAGGCGGAATTGTAAACTTAGGATGCTAGTTGGGTATAATAGTTGAGATACTCTCGGAACAGAACTCGCGTGTGGTTTCCCACGCGTGGTATATTTAAGGGAGGTGCCTATGGACTTCGATCCTGTCGTTGCGCTAGAGGAAATCGCACAGATCATCGCCCAGGCAGGGGAGAGGGCAAAGGCAGAGGAGGCCGTAGTGGAGTACCTGCACAGGAAGTTCCCTCACTTCACCTGGGTGGGGATCTACCGAGTGGAAGGGGAAGAGCTCGTCTTGGGGCCTTGGAGGGGGCCCGAAGCAACGGAGCATACGCGTATTCCCATAGGGAAAGGGGTGTGCGGCGCTGCAGCTGCCTCGGGACGGACAGAGGTGGTGCCCGATGTGAGCAAAGATCCCAGGTATCTTGCTTGCTTCCCCTACACAAGGTCCGAGGTTGTCGTCCCGATCATTTCCGAAGGGCATGTGCGTGCGGAGATCGACATCGACGCCGACATCCTCGATGCCTTTCGTGACGAGGACATAAGGTTCCTGGAGCAAGTCGCTGAGCATCTCGCCCCGTTCTATGCCAGGGATCAACGAGGATGAACCACGGTGTGAGAAAGGAGTCGGAGGATGTGGATTGACGAGGATATCTTCCTCATTGACCACTGTCACCTCGGTAGGCCAGAGATCATCGCGAGCTACCTTGTGCGGGACGAAGTTCCGGCACTCGTGGAAGTGGGCCCGACGAGGACGGTGGAGAGGTTGCTCCGGGGTATCGAGAAGGCTGGGATGGACCCTCGGGACTTGCAGCTCCTCCTCGTGACGCACATTCACCTCGACCATGCGGGGGCCAGCGGGGAGCTCGTTCGGCGGTTCCCCCACTTGAAGGTTTACGTGCATGCGGTGGGCGCGCCGCACCTCCAGGATCCTTCTCGGCTGATCCGCAGCGCCCAGAAAATTTTCGGGGACGACCTTGATCGCCTGTGGGGGGAGGTTGTGCCTGTTCCCCCTGAGGCGATCCACGTTGTGCAGGACGGGGAGCGCATTCGCCTCGGCCGGCGCACACTCGTGGCCGTGGATACACCGGGACACGCTCCCCACCATGTGGTGTACTGGGACGAGGAGCGCGGGGACGTGTTCACGGGGGATATCGCCGGTGTGAGCCTTCCCGGAGTTCACTACGTGCGCCCACCTACACCTCCTCCAGACCTGGATCTGGAGTCCTGGTCACAGTCCCTCCAGCGCCTTCGCCTGTTGCGCCCCCGCAGGCTCCTCCTCACGCACTATGGGCCCAAGGGGGATGTTATGGATCTCCTAGATCAGTTGGAGGAGCGTCTTTACACCACCGGGAGGCTCGTGAAGGAGGGGTTAGAGAAGGGGATAAGGGAGGAGGAGATTGCCGAACAGGTGAAAGCCCTCGCCGCCCAGGAGCTCAGGGCCTTTGGTGGCGAAGACCTTATCGAGCGCTACGACATCGCCAGCAGCTATTTGATGAACGTCCAGGGCTACATCCGGTATTATGCCAAACGAAGCGGGGGTGGAGGTTCCCCGCCCTCGTAGGGGCTTGATCCTTCCAATTGCAGAGTACAGTATCGAATATACGTTCACGATTGACGGGAGGGGAATCTTGTGGTAACGTGAACATTGCCAGCGGCAAGCGGGTACCGAGATGGGAGGAGGTGCTCCGCTGGAGTAACCCGGCCTAACTTGGTAAAGCGCAGCCGCTGGCTTTTTTATTTTCCACGGTTTCCCTTGCTCCCATCTCTTGGATCCGAGACTTATGCGCTGCCCTTTTCTCCCTCACGACCTGGAGCTGGTGTACTCCGTTGACTTGGGGATGTGGCAGGTTGTCGCAAAGAACTGCGCCGTGAGCTCCTCGCTCGTTGGGACGGGCTGCTCCAGGGGAAGGTAGCGCACAAGAAGCGGGTGGACCTCTCTGACCAGCTCGTACATCCGCAGGGCGATCCGTCGGTAAGCGAAATGCCCGTTGCTCCGGCTCCGAAGCGAGACGAGGTGGTAGAGCTCGCGGAGGTTGCAGGTGAGGAGGAACCGCCGGTTGTGCGCGTTCGTGACGAGGTAGGCGGCCTCCTCTGGGAATGTCTTGGAGATACGCCGGTAGGCCTCTGTGGCCATCTCCATGGACTGCTCAAAAGCAGGGCGCAGCCCGGCTTCTTCAATGGCTTTGGGGATCGCATATCCATTCTCCACAGTTGGGCTCTGGGGGGACTGTGTAGCCATGCGATGGCGTTTCAGATCGAAGTAGGCTCCCTGGTCGCAGAGGATGTCGAAAGTGTAGGTGATGTGTTCGAACTCGCGTAGTGGGACATCGAACCGCCCCAGGCGACAGAGGGCTTCCTGGAGAATCCGCTCCAGTGCGTGGCGGGGGAGGCTCCTCGCATAGTGCAATGCCTGAGGATAGGAACCGCCTCCGTACCGATAGAGCAAGCTGGCCGCAAGTTTGATCTCCGCGTCGGGGGTATAATCCACAAGTCGCACAGATTCCTCTTCTTCTCCCATGCTCCCTTGCCTCCCTGCCCCTCTGGCAAGGTCCTTGAGGACGGCTTGGGTTTCTATGAGGTAGGGATTCGGGGCGGCGTACTTGACCAGAGTCGGAGTTTCCTGGGCTGCAGTAGTCTTGAGCTCCTCTCCAATCGCCCGTACCTCCTCGAGAGGGTGGGAGAGCATCTTGGAGATCATGTGCTCAAGGCTCCTGGCGTTGATGGTCACACCTACGTTGGCAAGGGTAGCACAGGGAAGGAGGTAACGGCACACATCAATGTATCGAGAATGGATGCGACTTGCATACGCCCGGTCCGACTCCCCTTCCCTTCTTGGGTACCATTCTTGGATGAGGCGCCGGAGGGGGTCAAGGAAGCTGTGGTAGGTCGCAAACAGGTGGTTGCACGTCTCCACATACAGGTCGGCGAAGGGAGATTGGACGATCCTCCGAGGGAGGTAGAACGCGCTGAAGATCTGGTAGCGCGTGGACTTCTCCGTGTAGGAGGCGAGGCGGGTCGACTCCAGGGCCTCGATGGCGAGCCGGGAGACGTTCTCCAGGGCGATGTGCAGGACAGCGTGTTCGGCCACAGAGGCGTGGCCGTATCCTAAGACCCACTTCTCGTGGAACTCCGCCGATTTTTCACTTGTGAGCTCTGAGGCAATCTCTCGAAATGATTGAGGGCTGCGGCTTGTCTTGGCAAAGGTGACAGCAATGACTTCCGGAGGCAGCTCCTTCGCCTTAAGGAGGTAGATCTCTCGCTTCCCCCCCGCGCTGCCTCCTGGCACGCTCCCCACCTGACAGATGAACCCGTCCTCCATCCTCACCAGGGTTTTCTCCTTCGCTCGAGAATATCCTTCCCAACTGAAAGGTGGTTGCGTTTCGGGAGGGGAAGCGCATAGAATCTGAGGAGGGGTACGTTCAAGGACGGGAGGTGAACGGACCGGTGACGCTCGGACAGCTCGTCAGCGGATTCTTGCAACTCGTCGTCGTGTTCTTCGTCCTCGCCCTTTGGGGGGCGCTTGGGCTTGCGTTCCTGCGCGACTGGTCCATTGGGAAACCGGAGAACCACATCTCCCGCAAGATCCTGCGCTTTCTTGACCGTCTGGGCGGTCGCAAGGCGGTGCGCACGTGAGGGAAGAGGTGGAGAGGGAACATCGGTCTCCCTGGCGTTGGCAGGGGATGGGGTTAGATCTGGACGAGCATATTCGGCAACGCCTGGCTGCGAGGACGCGCAGGGTTTTGACCGCCCGTGGCCACCGCCGGGCGGCGGTGTTGATTCCGCTTTTCCATCAGGAGGATGAGACGTATCTCCTCCTGACGAGACGCACCGAGGCTGTTGAGCACCACAAGGGGCAGATCTCTTTCCCCGGAGGTGCTGCAGAAGCTGGGGACCCTGACCTTCTGGCCACAGTGCTCCGGGAGACCCAGGAGGAGGTGGGGATCCGACCAGAGGACGTGACCATCCTGGGCACCCTTGATGACGTGGAGACGGTGGTTTCTGGGTTCATCATTACCCCCTTTGTCGGTCGCATCCCCTATCCTTACTCCTTCCAACCCAACACACGGGAGATCCGCGAGATCCTCACCGTCCCCCTCAGCTTCTTCCTTCAGGAAGACAACCTGCGCACGGCGTACCGGTACGTGGAGGGGAGGGCTGTCCCCCTCTACTTCTACTACTATGGAACACATGTCATCTGGGGCGCGACCGCCCGGATCATCAAAGGGTTCGTGGAGGTCGTGTTCTCAGGGTGAGGAGGGAGAGGATGCGCATTGCCATATTTTCCGACGTCCATGGAAACCTTCCCGCGCTTGAGGCGGTTCTTGAGGACATCCAGAGACTGGGAGATGTGGACACCATTCTCATCGCCGGGGATCTTGCGTTCGGTGGCCCGCACGCAGCGGAGTGCGTGAACCGCATCCGGGGCGGGAACTTCGGGGTTATCCGGGGGAATACCGACGAGTGGATCGTGCAAGGATGGGCGCGGATGCAGATGGCCACCCCCCTTGTGCAGTGGACGAGGAAATATCTCTCGGAAGAACACATCCGCTACCTGGAAGGGCTCCCTTTCTCCCACAAGATCTCTCTTACAGGGGACGACCTCGTCCTCGTCCACGCCACCCCATGGGACATCGAGGCTTCGCTCCTTCCAGATGCTTCAGAGGAGGAGGCCAGGAGAGCCGTGGATGCAGCATCCTGCAAGGTGCTTGTCTACGGGCATATTCACAGAGCCTACCAGAGAGTGGTAGGGGATCGCCTCCTGGTCAATGTGGGGAGTGTGGGGTTCCCCTTGGACGGCGACCCGCGGGCGAGCTATGGCGTGTTCACCTATTCCCAGAATGGGTGGGAGGTGGAGCTGCGGCGGGTCGAGTATGACCGGGAACAGGTCGCCCAGGCAATCCTGACCTCAGACCACCCAGCCAAGGAGGTCTTTGTGCGGCGCGTGCGCCACGGCCAGCCTTAACCCTACCCCCACATGCACAACAATCCAATTTTCCCGAAACGCTGAGGAGGAGACCATGGGAAGGTTCAAAGACCAGGTCGTGCTCGTCACAGGAGGGGGGCGCGGGATCGGGCGGGCCATCGCCATAGCTTTTGGACAAGAAGGAGCGAAGGTCGTGGTCAACTATCGTATGTCCGAAGTGGGCGCCATACGAACCGTGACGGAGATCCAGAAAGCGGGAGGGGAAGCGATCGCCGTGCGCGCAGACGTCAGCAACCGGCGAGATGTCGAGGGAATGGTCCAGGAGGTCGTCAGGAAGTTTGGCCGACTGGATGTGCTCGTGAACAATGCCGCGGTGTTCACCTCGAAGCCTTTGCTTGAGGTGAGCGAGGAGTTATGGGACTTCGTCCTAGGGACGAACCTCAAGGGAACCTTCCTCTGCTCCCAGGCCGCAGCGAGGGTGATGCTCGCCCAGGGTTCCGGCGTCATCATCAATATCGCCTCCGGCGGGGGTTTGCACCCTTACCCCGGTTATGATACCTCTGTCCCCTACGCAGCCAGCAAGGCCGGTGTGATCATGCTGACCAAACGGATGAGCTACGAACTAGCCCCTACTGTGCGCGTCAACTGCGTTGTCCCTGGGATCATCGACAGCAAACCGGAGGAGTGGACCGAGGAGATCCGCCAAAGGTTTGCCGCAGCGATCCCCCTCCGGCGTGTGGGTCTCCCGGAAGAAGTTGCAGAAGGCGTGCTGTTCCTTGCGTCGAAGGATGCAGAGTATATCACTGGGCAGACCCTGGTGATCGACGGCGGGATCGTGATGCGCTGAGGATAGCCATGCCTGTTGACTATCACATCCACTTAGAGCGTGGGCCTTTCTCCCTGGACTACCTGAGGGAGTTCGTGCGCGTTGCCACAGGGCGCGGGCTCCGGGAGATTGGGTTCAGTGAACACCCCTATCACTTCCGGGAGTGCCGCGGGATCTATCCCACCGAAAACCCTTGGATAGATGCCCAGTGGGCGCGGAGATTAGAGGAATATGTGCGCCTGGTAGAGCAGGCGAAGGAGCTGGGTTTTCCTGTGAAGCTGGGGATGGAGTGGGACTACATCCCTGGCCATGAGGAGGAGGTTGCTCGCATCCTTGAAGCCTATCCATGGGACTATGCTATTGGCTCGGTCCACTGGTTGCGCAATGAGAGAAGGTGGTGGGCCATAGATGACCCCAATGAACGGGAGGAATGGGACCGACAAGACCCCGCCCAGGTCTACCACCAGTACTTCCGTCACATTGAGGCGGCCGCTGCTTCAGGACTTTTCGACGTGATCGGCCACGTGGATGTGGTGAAGATCTTCGGGTACCGTCCATCTGAGGAGATGACCGCGCTGTATGAGGAGGTAGCCCGGGTTCTCTGGCGGGCAGGGGTTTGCGTGGAGGTGAGCTCGGCCGGGTGGTACAAGCCTGTTAGGGAGGTCTATCCTGGCCCACAGATTCTTAGGATCCTGGCCAGGCTCGGCGTTCCCGTGGTGCCAAGCTCTGACGCCCACGAGCCCGACCATGTGGGGAGGGATTTCGACAGAATCCTCGCTCTCATCAGGGAAGCCGGGTATACTCAGATTTGGACCTTCACCGCGCGGAGCCGTTCCCCTCTTCCACTTCCTTAACACCTACGAGCGAACATATGTTTGCTCCTGCGCAGGGAGATCCCTGCCGTGGTATACTATCCCTGTGTAAAATCCCTCTGGCAAAAGTCTGAACTTTTGCCAGAGTTCCCCTCTGGAAGAACTGGGCCTTCGAGTTGGAATGCAATCCTGAGGAGGCAAACGCATGAGGGATCTAAGCCGACCGCTTTTCCCCATTGGTGTGGTGGCAGGTTTGATTGGGTGTTCCCCTTCTACCCTGCGCTCCTGGGAGGCGAAGGGCCTCGTAAGCCCTATCGTGATCGTCATACTGGGTTCCGGCTCTACTCGTGGCGGGATATCGAGCGGTTACAATTCATCCGCTACCTTGTCACCAAGCGGAAGGTCCCTCTGCGGGAAGTAAAAGCCAAGCTCCGCGCTTCCACCTCCCATCGTGAGGGGAAGGGGTGGATCATCGATCGCCGGAGACCACGCCGGATCGCAGTTGCCCTTCCTCTCCCCGTCGTTGTCAAAGATCTCGAGCCGTAGGTATCTCCCATCGTGCGGGGTCCTGAAGGTTTTCGCCGGCTGTCTCTGCACGGTGTTGTAGCCGTTCGTGGGGGGAGGGGTCCACGATGCGCCGGGTTTATTTGGATCACGCCGCCACAACGCCTGTGGATCCACGAGTCCTCGAGGCCATGCTCCCATACTTCCGGGAGCGCTTTGGGAATGCTGGGAGCATCCACGCCTGGGGGCAGGAAGCCAGGGGAGCTATTGACCACGCCCGGGAGATCGTAGCGGCTACCATTGGCGCAACTCCTTCCGAGATCGTGTTCACAAGCGGAGCTACGGAGGCGGATAACCTGGCCATCTTGGGAACCGCCCTGGCGAGCGAAGGGAAGGGTCATATCATCACAACGCGCATCGAGCACCATGCGGTCCTAGAGCCCTGCCGTTTCCTGGAGTCGAGAGGTTTTGAGGTGACTTACCTCCCAGTGGATCGGTACGGGCTTGTTGATCCTGACGAGGTACGCAGGGCGATTCGGCCGGACACCATCTTGATCTCCGTGATGCATGCCAACAACGAGATCGGAACCATCGAGCCCATTGAAGAGATTGGTGCGATCGCGCGGGAGCACGGGATTCCCTTCCATACCGACGCCACCCAGACGGTGGGAATTCTCCCTGTGCACGTCGATGCCCTGAAGGTAGACCTTCTCTCGATGTCTGCGCACAAGCGGTATGGGCCCAAGGGTGTAGGAGCCTTGTACGTCCGTCAGGGGACCCCCATCGCTCCGATCCTACGCGGGGGATCCCAGGAGCGCAACCGGAGGGCGGGGACGGAGAACGTTCCTGCGATCGTCGGTTTTGGCAAGGCTATGGAGATTGCACAAGAGGTGATGGCCGAGGAGGCGGCTACTCTCACCCGACTCCGGGACCGGTTCATCACAGCGCTCCTCTCTCTTGGGGAAGTCACCCTGAACGGCCATCCCACCTGCAGACTCCCCAACAATGTGAACGTTTCCTTTAAGGGGATGGACAGCGAGTCCATCCTTCTTGCCCTCGACCTACGAGGGGTGGCAGCAAGCAGCGGCTCAGCTTGTACCTCCGGGACTTTGGAGCCCTCCCACGTCCTTGAGGCGATCGGGCTTCCCCCCGAGATCGCTGCGGGAACCGTCCGGTTCTCTATGGGGAGGGCGACAACCGAAGAGGATCTCGACTACGTGGTGGAGGCGCTATCCGAGATCCTTGAGCTCGCCCGGGTGCGTTGAGCACCTGTGATCCCCCCAGAACGGCCAGAGCCTGCGCCTTGCCTTGACATCCTCCATCCTCTCTGCCAAGATAGTTTTGATTGCACGCACGGTATCGGAAGAACCGGGAAGGCCGGTGAATGGTTTGGAGGGCTATCTCCCCATTGGAATCCACTTCCTGCTTGTTGTTGCCCTCACAGGGCTTCTCCTCGCATTGCATGCCCTGGTTGGCGGGCGGCGGCCGAACCCCGAGAAGGTCCTTCCTTACGAGAGCGGGGTCTGGCCCATTGGCACTGCGCGGGAGCGGGTTCCCGTCCGCTATTACGTCATCGCCATGCTCTTTCTCCTATTCGATGTGGAGATTGTCTTCCTTTACCCCTGGGCGGTGCTCTACCGTGTCCTGGGGATCCCGGGCCTTGTGGAGATGGCGATCTTCCTCGGCGTGCTCCTCATTGGGTTCTGGTACGCCTGGCAGAGGAGGGCATTGGAATGGGAGTGAGCACCGGTAACGGTTTGGACCTTGACGAGCTCTCCAAGGACCTCGAGCGGAACGTCCTCACTACGACCGTGGAGCGCATGCTGGCGTGGGCGCGACGTAGCTCCATCTGGCCAGTCCAGTTTGGGCTTGCCTGTTGTGCCATTGAGATGATGGCCACGGCGGCCTCACGGTTCGACATGGCTAGGTTTGGGATGGAGGTCATGCGTGCTTCGCCCCGTCAGTCCGACCTGATGATCGTCGCGGGCCGGGTGAGCCAGAAGATGGCTCCTGTCCTCCGGCATATCTATGACCAGATGCTGGAACCTAAGTGGGTCATTGCGATGGGGGACTGCGCTTCCTGTGGCGGGCTGTACAATAACTACGCCGTGGTGCAGGGTGTCGATCGCATCGTCCCAGTGGACGTCTACGTCGCCGGGTGCCCACCTCGGCCAGAGGCTTTGCTGTACGGGCTGATGAAGCTCCAGGAGAAGATCGGTCGCTCCTGTGGGGATCGGGCTACCAACGGGAGAGAAGGGAAGTAGGTCCCAGGCAAGAGTCAAACAGGTTTTTCGGTACGCAAGCGAGGAGAACGCGTGGGTCGGTCTCACAGCCTTCTCAGCATGATCCAAGAGCGCCTTCCTTGGGGGATTGTGGAGGAGTCCTCCTCCCGTGGAGAGATGACTCTCGTCGTTGCGCGGGAGGCGATTCTCGAGGCACTGTCCATCGCCAAGGAGGCCGGAGGGCCATGGATGCTCACGGATCTCACTGCGGTGGACAGGTTCCCTGCCGAGCCCAGGTTTGAGGTGGTGTACCACCTTACCTGCCTCTTCCCACCAGACCGCCTGCGCTTGAAGGTCCAGGTTCCCGGGTTAGACCCTGTGGTTCCCTCAGTAGCGGTGATCTGGCCCTCTGCGAACTGGGCGGAAAGGGAGGTCTATGATCTCTATGGCATCCGGTTCTCCGGTCACCCGGACCTCCGCCGGATCCTCCTGCCTGACGACTGGGAGGGGCATCCTCTCCGCAAAGATTACCCTCTCTCAGACGAGCCTGTGGAATTTCGCGGGGTCGAACCCAAGCCCCCGGCGAAGATTGTTCCGAAGGGAAAGGCAGAGGGCATCTCCGCAAACCCCTTTGGGAGCTTTGATGGAAGAGACGAGGGAGCTCGTTGATGGAGGCCGCTAGGGAAACGCTCACCCTTAATATGGGGCCCCAGCATCCGAGCACGCACGGGGTCCTGCGGGTGATCCTCGAAGTCGCCGGGGAGACGGTGGTGGGGTGCACGCCGGTGATTGGGTACTTGCACACGGGGATCGAGAAGGAGATGGAGTACCGAACCTACCACCAGAACATCAACCTCGTGGACCGCATCGAGTACCTCGCCGCCTTCCACGAGGAGCTCGCCTACGTGCTTGCGGTGGAGAAGCTCTTGGGGATCGACGTCCCCAAGCGGGCCCAGTATATCCGGGTGATCCTGTGCGAGCTGAACCGTATCGCCAGCCACCTGGTTTGGTTGGGTACGAGCGCCTTGGAACTGAATGTGAGTAGCGTCTATATGTACTGCTTCCGTGATCGCGAGGAGATCCTAGACCTGTTTGAAATGGTCTCAGGGCAACGCATGATGCCTGGGTACTTCCGGATTGGAGGTCTCCAGTGGGACCTCCCTGATGGGTTCGTCGAGCGGACCCGGGCCTTCCTGGACGACTTCCCTCGACGCATCGAGGAGTACGAGACCCTCCTCAACGATAACCTCATCTGGCGCCAGCGCTACGAGGGAGTCGCCGTGCTCCCCAAGGAGGACGCGCTGAGCTACGGCTGCACGGGGCCTGTACTCCGGGGTTCAGGGATCCCCTATGACGTGCGGAAGGCCTTCCCCTACAGTAGTTATGAGGACTTCGCTTTTGACGTTCCCGTGGGTAAGAACGGGGATGCCTACGACCGCTACCTCGTGCGCATGGCAGAGATGAAAGAGAGCCGGCGCATCGTCCTCCAGGCCCTTGACAGATTACCCGACGGCCCTGTCCTCACAAACGACCGGAAGGTCGCTCTTCCCCCGCGCCATGAGCTAGTCCGGAGCATGGAGGCGGTGATCCACCACTTCAAGCTGGTAAGCGAAGGGATCCATCCCCCGAAGGGGGAGGTCTACGTCGCCGTGGAGTCACCAAGGGGGGAGAAGGGGTACTACATTGTCAGCGATGGGAGCAACCGCCCTGTGCGAGTGCGGGTGCGGGCCCCGTCATTCTATAACCTGCAGGCCCTGCCGCGGATGGTGATTGGGAGCCTCCTGAGCGATGTAATCGTGGCCATCGCCAGCCTGGACATCGTCCTGGGAGATGTGGACCGGTAGGGGAACAACATGTGAGGAATGCGCGTAGGGCAGTGGGTGCATGATGGATAGGGAGAGGAGGCTATCTGAGAAGGCCAGAGAAGAGATCCGCCGCCTCCAAGGGCTGTATCCTCAGGCGCGATCGGCGCTCCTTCCTGCCCTGTTCGTGGCTCAGGGAGAGGAAGGGTATCTCAGCGAAGAGGCCCTGGAGGAGGTGGCCGAACTCTTCGATCTTCCCCTCAGCGAGGTTGCCTCCGTGGCATCGTTCTATACCCTTTTCCACAGGAGGCCCGTGGGAAGGCACGTGATCCATTTTTGCACGAACCTTTCGTGTATGCTCAACGGTGCCGAGGAGATCCTCGCCCATTTGTGTAGGCGCCTGGGGATCCAGCCAGGGGAGACGACGAGGGATGGCTTGTTTACCGTGAAAAAGGCGGAGTGCCTGGCTGCCTGCGATATTGCCCCAATGATGCTTGTAGACGAGGAGGTCTATGGGAACCTCACACCGCAGAAGGTAGATGAGATACTTGGCAAGTATCGAGAGGAAGGATCAGGGTGAGAAGTTGGCAAGTTGGCAGGTTGCAACCTTATAATCCAATAACCTGCAAACCTGATAACCTGTAACTTTTAACTGAGGCGAAGATGCCGGAGAAGTTGTTGACGCGATACATTCATGAGCCCGATCAGGCGGATATTACGACGTACATCCGCCGCGGTGGATACGAAGCCGCCCGGAGGGCGCTTCGGGAGCTTACCCCTGAGCAGATCATCGAGATGGTAGATCAGGCGGGGCTGCGGGGCCGAGGCGGGGCAGGGTTTCCCACAGGACGTAAGTGGCGGTTCGTGCCGAAACATGCCCCTGTGAAGTATGTGGTAGTCAATGCCGATGAGGGGGAACCAGGGACCTTCAAGGACAGAACGCTCATGGAGCGTGATCCACACCAGCTTCTTGAGGGGATCATCTTGGCATCCTATGCCATCGGGGCCCACAAGGCGTTCATCTACCTTCGGGGGGAGTTCTACGGTGCCCGACGCCAGCTCCAAAGGGCGATTGCACAAGCTACCGAGAGAGGGTTTTTGGGGCGAAACATCTTTGGGAGCGACTTCTCCCTAGACGTCGTCCTCCATACAGGGGCAGGTGCCTACATCGCCGGAGAGGAGACGGCGCTTCTGGAATCCCTGGAAGGAAAGAGGGCCATGCCCCGTCTCAAGCCCCCTTATTTCCCTGCAGTGATGGGGTTGTACTCTCAACCCACTGCGCTGAACAATGTGGAAACCCTCTGCCACGTGACCCAGATCGTCCGCCATGGGCCAGAGTGGTACAAAGAGCAGGGTCCACCGGTGCTGTTCTCGGTGAGTGGCCATGTTGCCCGCCCCGGCCTCTATGAGCTTCCTCTCGGCATCCCGCTACGGGAGCTCATCTTCTCCCACGCTGGGGGGATCCGCGGGGGACGCAGGTTCAAGGCCTGCTTCCCGGGAGGCTCCTCTTCCATGCTCCTCGTGGAGGAGCATCTGGACGTGCCCATGGATTACGAATCCCTAGCCAGGGTTGGCTCCATGCTAGGATCGGGCGCTGTGATCGTGATGGATGAGACGACGTGTATGGTGAAGGTGATCGCGCGGGCTGTGGAGTTCTACCGGGATGAGTCCTGTGGGAAGTGCACCCCTTGTCGGGAGGGGACGGTGTGGCTTTCCCAGATCTTCGACCGGATCCTCCAGGGTCGCGGGCGCAGGGAGGATCTTGATCTGCTGGAGAGCATCGCCAGGAACATGACGGGGACGTGCTTCTGCCCTCTCGGCGAGAGCGTTCCCCCGAGCCTGAGAGCATCCCTGCTCTACTTCCACGACGAATATGAGGCACACATTCGGACGGGCCGTTGCAACGTGCTACAACCAGTCTAGCGCGACGTGACAAGGTGAGAACGCGAGAGAGGAAAGGGGAGGAAGGTTGGTGACCGAGGTCACCCTGACCATCGATGGAAAGATCGTGACGGTGCCAAAAGGGACGACGGTCTACCTGGCGGCGCGGAAGGCTGGGATCGAAATTCCCATCTTCTGTTACCATGACCGGATGCCACCACTTGGGGCTTGTCGCATGTGCCTTGTCCAGGTGGAGAAGATGCCCCGGCTCCAGACGGCGTGCACCTTAGAAGCGCAGGAAGGGATGGTCGTCCACACGGAGACTCCAGAGGTCAGGCAGGCTAGGGAAGGGATCTTAGAGTTCCTCCTCATCAACCATCCCCTCGACTGTCCCATTTGCGACAAAGGTGGGGAGTGTCCTCTCCAAGATTTCACCTTTCGATATGGGCCGGGTAGGAGTCGCTTTGTTGAGCAGAAGCGGGATTTCCCTAAACCGATTCCCCTCAGTCCCGTGCTCATGCTGGACCGGGAGCGATGCATCCTCTGTTGGCGCTGCGTGCGCTTCTGCGAAATCATCTCCGGGGACGACGCACTGGAAGGATTCGACCGGGGTTTCCTCTCCCAGATCCAGTCTGTCCCTGAGAAGGTGCGTACGAGCAAGTTCATCGGAAATACCATTATGATCTGTCCCGTAGGTGCGCTCACCAGCCGTACTTATCGCTTCCGGGCCCGACCGTGGGACAACCGGACTGTCCCAAGTGTCTGCATGCACTGCGGCCTGGGATGCAGCATCGAACTGGATGTCCGCAGCAACGAAGTCGTGCGCGTGCGGCCAAGGGAAAACCCTGATCTCAATGACATCTGGCTGTGTGACCTGGGTTGGTTCGGCTACGAGTTTGTCAACCACCCCGACCGCCTGACCGCACCTCTGATCCGGAAGGACAGCACCTTTGTGGAGGCGAGCTGGGAGGAGGCCCTGGACCTCATTGCCGAAAGGCTCCGAGAGGTGCGGGATCCAAGGAAGGTCGGCGTCCTTGGCTCCTCGCAGCTGACCAGCGAGGAGGGGTATCTCCTCCAAAAGTTCTTCCGGAAGGTGGTTGGAACCAACAACATTGACTATCGCCTCGACGCCACGCCATGGGGGGCGAGCCTTCGGGTCCCCTGGGGGATGGAGGTTGCGGTGCGCGAAGTGGAGGAAGCAGATGCGATCCTCCTTGTGGGCTCAGATATCACCGAGGAGTACCCCATCCTCTGGCTGCGCATGAAGAAAGCTGTGGATCGCGGGGCCTCCCTGATCCTCCTCGGCCCAAAGGAGCCTGAGGTCGCCAGGTTCGCGCACGTGCGTCTTTTGACGAGGATGGGACAAGAGGGCTCGGTTCTGACAGCAATCGTCGGCCTGTGCCGTGCGCACCAGGGCTCTTCAGGGGCCGGGGAGAGGACAACTTCCATAGAGGAGGTCGCCCGCTTGAGTGGCGTGGATCCAGACGCCATCATAACCGCGGCTCGCATCCTCTCTGGAGCGAAGCGTCCCCTCCTGTTCATTGGGAGGATGACCCTGGACGGTCCA
>JAUQQG010000039.1 GCA_030550015.1 bacterium
CCGTGTGCTTCCACGATGTGCTTGGCGATGGCCAGTCCAAGCCCGCTCCCACCGGAACCTCGCGTGCGTGACCGGTCGGCGCGGTAGAACCGTTCAAAGATGTGCGGAAGGTCGGCAGGGGGGATTCCCACCCCAGTGTCAGAGACAGTAATGGCCACTTGGTCCGGTGTCCTCGAGATCCGTACCTCAACGTGGCCCCCGGACGGGGTGTGTTTAAAGGCATTATCGAGGAGGTTGGTGAGGACCTGCTCGACACGATCCCGGTCCGCCCGGACTTGTACTGGTTCTTTGGGGAGGGACGTGGAGAGGAAAAGGCCGAGCTTTTCTGCCCGAGGCCGGAACCTGTCGACTGTTCCCTGGATCAGCTCCCCCAGATCTACTGTGGAGAACTCCATGGCTACTGCCTTCGACTCGAGACGGGAGAGGTCGAGAAGGTCCTCGGTGAGCTTCACCAGGCGGTTCGTCTCTCCTTGGATGATCTCGAGGAACCTCCGGCAGGTGACTGGATCCTCCATTGCGCCATTTAAAAGGGTCTCCACGAACCCCTTGATCGAAGTCAGAGGGGTCCGTAATTCATGAGAGACGTTGGCCGTGAACTCCCTGCGCAGCCGCTCGACCCGGCGGATCTCTGTGACGTCGTGGAAGACGGCCACTGCCCCGATTACCTCCTCCTCATGTCCCCTGATCGGGGCACAGTGCGTCTCCAGGATACGCTCGCCCAGAACCACCTCTTCTCCTCCTGCGTTGCCCTTTCCGGCCTCCTCAAGCATCCCACAGAGGATCTCCCCGTGGCCCCCAGGAGGAAGGGTCTTCGCGAGGATATCGCGGATCCTCTGGCCTTTCGCAGCTTCCCAGGGGATCCCGACTAACTCCTCTGCTGCCCGGTTCATCAGGATGATCCTCCCCTCCCGTTCGATGGCAATGAGGGCATCTGTCATGCTGGTCATGATCGCGGCGAGCCGGTTGCGTTCCTCGGAGATCTCCTGGATCGTCTCGCTGAGTTTGGCTGCCATGGAGTTGAAGACGCTGGCTAGGCGCCCGATCTCATCCTGGGAGGAGACCTCTACTCTCTCGCCGTAGTTTCCAGCACCGATACGCTGTGCAGCCAGGGCGAGGCGCTCAATGGGGATGGTCACGGCACGAGAGAGGCGGGAGCCGACGAACCACGAGGCCATCAAGCCAAGGACCACTGCGGTGGCAAGAGCTGGTACGAGGCGGAGGAGCTGTCGACGCACCCAGACCTTGGGGACAGAGACTTGGACGGCTCCAACGACCCTCCCTTCATAGCGGATGGGGACCGCGGCATAGACCCGCTCTTCCTCCCACCTGGGATCGTATCGTACCGCTTGCTGTTCTTGCCCGGCGAGAGCGGCCTGGACTTCTTGTACCGCCTCCTGGGTGCCTGTGTGGAGGCGCCGTCCGTGGGCGTCGTAAATGGTGATCTCTGCCTCAGGACGCCACTTGAAATTCGATGCGAGTTCCTTCATTTTCCCGGGGTCCATCCCCTCGCGGGCATACTCCCCCAACATCAGGGAGATGAGCCGCGCCTGTGTGCTGACCACGTACTGGTAGGTACGGAGATATTGCCCTTCTAGGGCCCGGAGGAGGTAGAGCGTGGCCACGGTGAGGGAAATCGCCACAAGCAAGAGGTAGGTAACGACCACTTTAGCCCGGATGCTCTGCACAGCTTACTCCTCCCGCACCCTCAACGTGTACCCTACGCCGCGGACCGTAACGATGTATCGCGGATTTGAGGGATCGTCCCCGAGTTTCTCCCTGAGCCGGCTGATGTGCATGTCCACCGTCCGAGAACTCCCAAAGTAGTCAGGTCCCCACAACCGCTCCAGGAGCATATCCCTGGTGAAGACGCGCCTCGGGTGGTTCATCAGCAGCTGAAGGAGCTCGAATTCCTTTGTGGTCAGCTCCAGTGGTTTCCCTTCCACGGTGACCTCTCGGGTGGTAGGGTCCAGGACCAAGTCGCCCACTCGGAGAGCGACTGGTCGGGCTGGTTCCGCAGGGCCCGTGCGTCTCAGGATCGCTTTCACCCTGGCCACGAGCTCGCGAGGGCTGAACGGTTTGGTCACGTAGTCGTCGGCACCTATCTCCAGCCCGAGGACTCGCTCGAGCTCCCCGCCTTTCGCCGTGAGGATGAGGACGGGGATGCGGGACTCCCTGCGGAGGATACGCAGGACTTCCAGGCCGTCCATGAAGGGGAGCATGATGTCCAGGATCACCAGGTCGATGGGCTGTCCACTCCGCACCTTCTCGACGGCCTCATGGCCATCGTACGCCGCAATGACCTCGAACCCTTCTTGGAGGAGGTTGTAGCGGACGAGCTCAACAATCGGTGGCTCGTCATCCACGACCAGGATCGTTGCCGCCATGGCTCCTCTGCACCTCAGCCCATCTGCTCCCCTGCGAAGCGCGTCCCTACATCGTCCGCAAAAGTTCTCCTCCGTACCACCCCGTGGCAGAGATGAGAAAGGCCCCCATTAACCCCAACGCCAGTTGGGCAGAGGGAGATAGGGAGGCTCGCCATCTCAGGAGAAAGCTCCCCAAGTAGAACGCAGTCGTTCCGTAGGAAAGAATGCTATGCACAAAATGTAGATTCATGAAGGGACCCCCAACTCCCTCCTGGAGAAGGCGGAGGTAATCCACCCAGGCGGTTGCGATGGCCATGGGTGCCGCAAGGAGTCCTAACCCAATCAGGTAGAGGGCGATTGTGGAGTGCAAAGGGTGCCGCCTTCTCCAGGAGAGGATGTCGAAGAGGAAGCTCGTGACCCACAGGGCGATGGGAAAGTGCGTCGTCAAGGGGTGAAAGAGAAACATCGCCTCCCCTTATTGCAGGGCCTTCATCGCTTGGTCCAAAAGCTCGGTGGTCTTCTTGGCACCAGCCT
The DNA here is from genome assembly GCA_030550015.1 of bacterium. Classification (GTDB taxonomy): domain Bacteria; phylum Sysuimicrobiota; class Sysuimicrobiia; order Sysuimicrobiales; family Thermofontiviventaceae; genus Thermofontivivens; species Thermofontivivens primus. The sequence goes on from JAUQQG010000039.1 coordinate 2,898, forward strand.
GGACTTTGCTTAGCTCTGTCAGCTTGAGGGCCTCCACCGCAACTTTGTCTGCTTCTTCGACAAGAGAGAGGGCCTGAGCGGCTCCCCTTGTCCCCTTGTTCTTCTCCGCAGTCAGGTCAGGGAGGATCCCATTCCCTTGGCCCTGGCAAGGGTTCAGATTGTTTTTATCGTAATTTTTCCCGTTGGGCCCTTCCATGCAATTGACAGCATGACCAAGGTGCCACTTTACGTCCCCCATGGTCTGGGAGTTGGCGGCGTTGTTGGCGTGGGTCCTCGCCGTCCTGAGTTGGTTGAGAACTTTTGTGGCCCCGGAGGAAGAAGGTTCCTGGGATGGCGGTGATGGGGTATGATAGGGGGCAAAGGCCACCGTGGTGATGGCAAGGACCAGGGCACAAAGCCCTGCAAGACCGAAGAACAAGCGCTTGAACATATGGATCCCTCCTCTTGTGTGTGGGCACTACCAGAGTGCCTTTTTAAGGATCCCCCATCCCCTTTGTCGTGTTGTCACACCAGTGTCACATTTTTGTAACGAAGAGGGGGTTCCCCACTTTCGTCGAAACGATTCAACCATACATGTAAACCGGTGCACAGGAGGGGGTGGATGTCCATGGAGCTGTTCACCTTTCCCCAGGCCCCCTCGCGCGATGCAGTGGAATGGCCTGGGACTCCCATTGGGAAAGAAAATGTGATCACCAGGACGAAGAGCAGGACTGTGATCTTCGACAAATCGATCGATCGCCAGGAAGGGCGGAGGGATGAGCTTGTGAAGGCCGCGGTCGCCCATATGGCGGCTGCTGGGGAGCGTGAATCTCTCTTTCTGGGCGATGTAGTGATCCACGGGATTCGCGTCCGCTGCTTCACCAACTCGCCACACCTTATCGACTTCTGGATGGACAACTGGTATAGCCCAGAGGAGTGGCGGGAGGTCACTGGGCATACCCCACCGCGGGAGCCCCAGGTCACGGTCTATGCCCTGTGCGGGGTGGACCAAGAGGAGGCCGCCTACTACAGCCGAAACACCAACACCATCGTGTTCTTCAACACCTCCTACTACGGCCAGCTCAAGAGCTGGGTCCTCGGCGCCGTAGGGAGGGTTCTGGCCGAGGAGTACGGCATCCACAGCATCCATGGTGCCTGCGTGGAGAAGGCGGGGAAAGGAGTCCTCTATATCGCCCCCACCGGCACGGGGAAGTCCACGAGCGTGTACGGCCTCGCCTCATTCCCCGACGCTCGTTTCCACTCCGACGACTGGGTCTATGTGCGCTATACCTTTAGGACCCGGGACGGCCGTCGAATCGCACCGACCTTGATCGGTCTCCCCTCAGGGGAGATCATCAGTGGCTACCGTGTCTTCCGCTGGTTGGAGGAGAATGCCAGAACCTATCCCCAGGCGTCTGTCGTGGGCCTTGACCTCGGGAACGCTTCCATCTCCCTTTCGGTGGTAGACCTGGATCTCGACCAGCCTGTGGAGGCCTACGCCTATACCTCCGAGAAGATCTTCTACCTGCGCACAAACCTGGTGGAGAGCTTCCCCCTCTCTGTGAGCGGGATACTCCGTGCAAAGATGGAGAACGTTCCAGATGTCACTCTCCATTTCCTGGAGCAGCACTCCGGGATGCTCGACGAGCTTGTGGATGCTCTTCGGGCGGCCGAAGGGGAGATCGGTGCGATGTTCAGGGCCATGTCGGCTGAAGAGGCAAGGGTCCTCCTTGCCCGGCTCATCGCCTTTGACAATGCGCGGGCTATGCTGGACATTACGCAGGTCCTTCCACGCGAGCGGGTCTTCACCAATCCCATGGAGCCTACGCGGCTTTCCACGGTCTTCCTGATCAAGCGGGCATTTGAGGATCCTGTGGTTCTGGAATCGCTATCCCTAGAGAAATTCATGGGACGCCTGCTGATTGGGGAGACCCCAGAGAAGAAGCGGGAGATCGCCTACAACGCCTACCGTGCTGTGGATGATGCCGAAGAACAGGCCTTCGTGCGCCGCCTGGAAGAAGAGGTAAAGCTCCGTTACAGGGAGGGCTGGTTCGATCGACTCTACGAGATCTATCGCGAGCACCAGGATGCCCCAGAAACCCTTGTGGAGGAATTTGAGCTGTTCCGCATGCTCCACAAGGCCTGCCGTTGCTACGATCTGAACACGATCCTCATGGAGGCCCCCGCGGTCAATAATAAGAAGGAAGCTGTGCAAAAGACAATTGAGCTCATTGCCAGGGTCGTCGAGGAGGAACCGGCAGAACTGCGTTTGACTCTGGCCGACTACCAGGCGTATCTCTCTAGATAACCTTCAGTGTTTTCCCGACCCTCTCGAACGCCCTGAGGCCGAACTCGAGGTCTTCCCGGGTGTGGGTCGCAGAGAGCATGACCCGGATCCGCGCTTTGCCCTTTGGCACCGTCGGGTAGCCAATGGCCATGGCGAAGACCCCTTCCTCGAACAGGCGGCGGGAGAACTCCTGGGCTATGGGGGCTTCGTAGAGCATCACGGGAGTAATGGGGGTTTCGCTCCGCCCCAGGTCGAACCCCAGCCTGCGCATCTCCTCTTTGAAGAAGCGCGTATTCTCCCACAGGCGATCCACTAGCTCTGTGGATTCCTCCAAGAGGTCTATGGCCGCGATGCAGGCGGCGGTGTCTGCAGCGGTCGTCGCACTGCTGAACAGGAAGGGACGGCCCCTCTGGCGTAGCCACTCCACAATCTGTCTACGGCCTGCAACGTAGCCACCAACCACCCCGAAGGCCTTGCTCATGGTTCCTACTTCGATATCGACCCTCCCGTGGAGCCCGAAGTGGTCCACAATCCCTCGTCCTCCACGGCCGAGAACTCCCTCGCCATGGGCATCATCCACCATGAGGAGGAGCCCCCATCTCTCGGCGATCTCAACGAGCTCCGGGAGAGGAGCGATATCCCCATCCATGGAGAAGACCCCGTCGGTGACAATCAACCCACGTCGGAAGGGCTGTTCTTTCTGGATCAGCTCTTCCAGGGCTTTTGGATCGTTGTGGGGGTAGCGGACGATCTTGGCCCGGGAGAGCCTGGAGCCGTCGATGATACTGGCGTGGTTGAGCTCATCGGAGAAGATCACATCTCCCTCCCCCACTAGGGCTGGGATCGTGGCCAGGTTGGCGTTGAATCCAGACTGGAAGGTAATAGCGGCCTCCACCCCTTTGAAGGCAGCAATTCGCCGCTCCAGCTCTAGGTGAAGGTCGAGGGTCCCGGCGATGGTCCGGACTGCCGCCGGCCCCACCCCATAGCGGTCCACCGCCTCTTTGGCCGCTTGCCGCATCCTTGGGTGATTGGCTAAGCCCAAGTAGTTGTTGGAGCAGAAGTTGAGGACCCTCTTCCCATCCACCTCGATCCACGCCCCTTGGGGTGAGGAGATCGTGCGGATGTGTACATAGAGGTTTGCCTCCCTGAGCGCGGCCATCTCCTCTTCGAGGAAGCGGAGCTTCTCTTCTGTTTTAATGCGTGTCTCGCCTCCCATGTCCTTCACATCCTTTCGCCCATCTCCCCTTCTCCTCAGTCTTCTAGCTCTGTTATTCTGTCCTTCCCCTTGGGTAGAGCACAATCTTCCCGCTCTGCCCCGAGGCCATGGTCTCAAATGCCTTCTCAAACTCCTCAAGGGGAAACCTGTGGGTGATCACCTGGCTTGGGTCGAGCCCGCTGCGGATCAGCCCGCGCATCTGGTACCATGTCTCCCAGATCCTCCTACCGATGATCCCGTAGATGTGGATCCCCTTGAAGATCACGAACTCGTTCATATCAAAAGGGATCGGTCCGCTGCTCAGCCCCAAAAGGGCTGCTTCCCCGCCCGCCTTAAGCAGCGTGAATCCTTGGACGATTGCCTTAGGTGCTCCAGACATTTCCAGGAGGACGTCCACGCCTTCACCCTCGGTGGCCTCCCGAATCACCTCCACAACATCCTGAGAGTCAGCGTTGACGACGAGGTCGGCCCCCATCTTGAGAGCTAGGTGAAGACGATAGGGGACGACATCTGTGGCGTAGACTGCCCGCGCCCCGATGGCCTTGGCTACGAGGATGGTCATGAGCCCCACGGGGCCACAACCCGTGATCAGGACTTTCTTCGCCCGTAGGTCCACCGCAAACGCCGTGTGGACGGCATTCCCAAAGTTCTCTTGGAGAACGGCCACCTCCACGGGCATATCCGGGGGGTTGATCCAGGCGTTCTCGGCGGGGATGGCGAGGTACTCTGCGAAAGCACCGTTGCGGTCAATGCCGATGATCTTCGTATTGGGACAGATATGACCCCTCCCGGTGCGGCAGTAGACACACTTCCCGCAGATGATGTGGCTCTCCACCGAGACGAAGTCGCCCTCTTTGACCGTGGTGACATCCCGCCCAACCTCGACCACCTCCCCGCAAACTTCGTGGCCGATGATGAGGGGAGGGCGGATATGCTCCGCTGACCAGGGGTCCCACCTGTAGATGTGGAGGTCTGTCCCGCAGATCGAGGCTGCTGCTACGCGGATGAGGATTTCCCCGGGGCCGAGAATAGGGACATCCACTGTGGCGAGCTCAAGCCCTGGGCCGGGGCTCGCCTTGATCACCGCTTTCATCCGACCACTGGTTGAATCTTTCGCCATGATCGATCCAGGGTTCCCAGGTTGACCTAAGGATGCTGCGTAGTTTCGATTTCAAGTACTCAAATCGAGGGGCTCCCAAGAGGGATCGCCTGCCCGTCCAGCACGCGCCACACCCCAAGACTTGTGATATCTCGCTCCGCCTCTTCCGTGAAATTCCCTCCTACAACTGCTGGAACAACCGGAGATGCAACGATGCGCTCAAGGAGCCTCGCACGGCGCGATGCGCGCTCGACATCCCGGGAGTCAATAACCGACGAGACCTCCACCACGAGGTACCCATCCACCCCTCGGTCACGGAGCTGCCCGCGCACCACAAGGTCAACAAGAAGCAGATCAACGTGGTCGTCCTTGGAGAGGGCTTCGCGGATTTCGGCTTCGTTGGCTAGCTGCTCAAGTTCCTCTCTAGGCACGGCTCGGATCCCCCGGAGGATCTGCTGGAAATAAGCCGCAGCCTTCTCCCGGTAGCGGGTCTCCAGAAGCTCTCCCAGTATCTCTCCGACTACGCCGATCAACCGGTTGAGCCGTTGTTCGGTTCTGATCTGGGCTTCGGTGAGCTGGTCCACCCTGGCCGCGACCTGGTCCATCCGGACGGTGAGCTGGTCCACCCTGGCCGCGAGATCCGCCAGGTGCTGTTCTGTCCTTGCCTGAGCTTCGGCAAGACGCTGAATAGCGAGTTCAAGCTTGTCTACTCGAGCTTCAAGCATCTGTGTTAACCTCTTTCGCGCCTCCTATCCTATCATAGCGCGAACGGCCCGGCAAGGCACAGGACTATCATTTCCTCCCACCTGCTGGGAGAGACTCCCCCTCTTATTCCCGCTCCCCTGGTGGGCGAGGGAAAAGGGTGGGGGGGTCTTTCCTAAACTTGCGTAGACCCCTGCCGGAGCAGAATCATTGTCCGTCTTCCTGGCTTGAGGTCTTGGGATTCCTGTAGGTTCGACCAAGATGAATGGTCAGTAAACTAGTTGAAAAATTTCTAAACAAGTCGCTGTAAGTTTTGCTAAAAGAAGGAGTTCTCCACAGAACGTCCCTCTCCCTTGATGGGAGAGGGTAGGGTCCCCAGCTCTGCCTCTCCCTTGCAGCCTTCGGCCTTGAGGGCCTCAGCCCGAAGGCTTGCAGGTCCACGATACGCTCGGAATGGAGGGGTTCCTGGGTACGTCTGGTGGAGCAAGGAACGAGGGTCCGTGTACCTGTTGGACCAAAAGGCTTCGCCCTGAGGGCTCAAGCCCGAAGGGTCCCCATCACCTATCAGAGGGTGTGGGACCTGCGCCGGGATGCAGAAGTGCCCCTTTTGACCTACCTTAACCTGCAACAACCCCGGCAGATGGATGAGAGGCTCTGGAGGAGGGTATTGAAAGGGCTGAGCTGCCGGGGCTATGAGGCTTGTGCGGAGAAGATCCCGGAGGCTTTTGGCCTGCAGCCTTCCGCGGTCTCTAGGAGATTCATCCGGGCCAGTGCGCGGAAGCTGCAAGAGCTCCAGGGGCGGCGGCTGAAGGGATACGATATTGTCGTCCTGGCGCTGGATGGCAAGACCTTTGCCGAGGATGAGATGGTGATCGCCCTGGGGGTGACCATGGCAGGCAAGAAGGTGATCCTGGGGTTTGTGGAGACGGCCACAGAGAACAAACAGGTGTGCGCTGCATTCCTACAAGAGCTCGTCTCCTGCGGGCTTCGCTACGAGGAAGGTCTCCTCGTGGTGATCGACGGCAGCAAGGGGCTGCACCAGGCAGTCAAGGAAGTCTTTGGAGAAGCCGCGCAGATCCAGCGGTGTCAGTGGCGTAAGTGGGAGAACGTCGTGAGCCACTTGCCCAAAAGCCAGCAGGCGGTCTACAGGGTGAAGCTGCAACAAGCGTATGAGAAGCCGACCTATGAGGGAGCGAAGACAACACTGGAGCGTCTTCATCGGGAGCTCCGAGGGACTAACGAGAGTGCGGCCCGGAGCCGTTGCCCAGTTACCTCCAAAAGTTTCCACAGGCTGCGGTGCCTCGGGCCCAGCTTGACTTAGGAGGACCGGAGTTGATGACGTATGCCGTCGAGGAGGTCCGCAACGCCATGCATGTAGCGATCCTGGATGCGATTGCTGGCCGAAGCCTTGTGGAAGTAGCGCTGGAGCATGCCCAAGTTCAAGCCGATGAATCTATATCGAGAGGTGGAAGCTGAACCCCTTATAGACCTCCACGATAGATGGCGCGAAAATCTTACGTTGCTGTATCCAGTGGGATTCCTGTTGAAGAAAAGAGGAATTCCTGATCATGCAAAGGCGGGTTAGGGGGAGAAGAGACGTTGGCGAAAGCGTGGTGGGAGAGCTTCTTTGATCAAGAGATGGGCGAGGTCATGTTTCCAGAGCAAGCCTGGCAGCAGGCTGAGGAGCTTTGTGGCCCCCTCCTCCAGCTTCTCAATCTTCAGCCAGGGGCTAAGATCTTAGACTTGGCTTGCGGACCGGGACGCTTCGCGCTGCCCCTTGCAAAGAGGGGCTTCTGCGTCGTGGGCTTTGATCTCGCATCCGTCTATCTGGAACAGGCCCGTAAGAAAGCCCAGGAACAGGGGCTCTTCATTGAACTTGTTCAAGGCGATATGCGGGAGATCCCCTTTGAGGACGAGTTTGATGCAGTGATCAACATGTTTACCAGCTTCGGCTACTTCGACGATGAACGGGATCATCTCAAAGTCCTTCAGGGAGTGCACAAGAGCTTAAAGCCGGCGGACGTTTCCTCATGGATACAATCAATCGCGAGTGGCTCATCCGTCACTTCCAACCCCACGACTGGCAGGAGTGCTCGGACTTCATCCTATTAGAGGATCGGAAATTCAATGCTGAGGGGGATCGCGTTGAGGCAAAGCGGATTAAGCTCTCCCGGGACGGTCAGCGCAGGGAGTATACCCTTTCGCTGAGGTTTTTCACCCTCGCTGAACTGTTGAATCTTTTCTCGCAGGCAGGGTTGAAGGTTCTCGGCTACTATGGCGACCTTATGGGGAATCCCTGGGATTGGATACAAGACGGTTCGTCCTAGTGAAGGAGAAGGCTGATGAAAGGAGAGGTGAGTTGTAAACATCAAGCATACGAAGTTGAATCACTTCCAGAGCTTGTCATGTGCTCTATGGTGTGTTACAATTTTGTATGACATCCAACGCGGCGAGGAGGGGAAGAGATGCTGATTAGTGTCCGCCTGGATCCGGAGGCGGAGCGTACCTTATCGCAGTTAGCGAGGAAGACGGGCAAGACGAAATCGGAGCTCATCCGTCAAGCAATCCGGGAACTTGGGAAGAGCCTTGGTTCCACTGCCACCGGCTCGACCGTATATGAACGGTTTTCCGATGTGATTGGGATTGTCAACTTGGGCCCTGGAAGGCGAGCCGCAAGGGCTGAAGAGATCCTCCGTAAGATGCTCGCGACCAAAGGGGGTCGGCGGTGAGGCAGATTCTGGTTGACACCGGCCCACTGGTAGCTCTTCTTGATGCGGGAGACGAAGATCACGAGCGCTGTGTTGAAGTCGCCAAGCGTCTGAGAGCAGAGCTGATCACAACCTGGCCGGTGATGACCGAGGCCCTGTATCTGCTCGCCGGTGTACCAGAAGGGCAGGATGCGCTGCTTGGAAAGGTCGAAACGGGGGAGCTACAAGTAGCAGAACTTACCATCGAGGATGTTCCAGTTGTACGCCTTCTCATGCGGAAGTACCAAGACCTACCCATGGACTTTGCGGACGCTTCGCTTGTCCGCGTCGCTCAACGGGATGGGCTCGGCACGATCTTCACACTGGATCGAAGGGACTTTCAGGTTTACCGCCGAGACGGACGGCGGGCATTCCGCCTTCTCCCATGATCTCTTGACTCATGTGGGGGCAGGTTGGGCGCGCCCCTGGCGGAACCAATCGCACCAGCGCTGTAGGGGACAGATGTGACAGAGGGGGCGTTGGGCCTTGCAGATCTGGCGACCGTGGCGGACCAACAGGAGGTGGAAGGGGCCGTATCGATCGGGTGAGACCAATTTCTCCATCCGGGCGTGTGCCTTCTCTACGCTCAGCCCTTTCGGGATCAGTCCGAGGCGGATCCCCACGCGGTAGACGTGCGTATCCACCGGAAAAGCCGGTTTGCCGAGGGCAAAGAGCAGGACGATCGCAGCTGTTTTCGGTCCCACCCCATCCAGCTTGAGCAACCACGCGCGCGCTTCCTCAACGGACATGTCCCCCAGAAAATCCAGGGTGAGTTCTCCTCGCTCCTCGGTGATCTGGCGGAGGATCTTCTGTATGCGCGGGGCTTTCTGGTTCGCCAACCCGGCGGGTTTGATGGCGGCGATCACCCTGGCGAGAGGAGCATCGCGCACATCCTCCCAGCTGGGGAACCATGCTTTCAGGCGCTCAAACGCCATGTCGCTGTTCACGTCGCTGGTGTTCTGGGAAAGGATTGTCCGGATGAGGCTGGAGATGGGGTCCCGTGGCCGGCGGCGTTGAGGCGTTCCGTAATGGGCCTCCAAGGTTTGATCAATGCATTTGGCCTTGTGCTTGAACGTGCGACTTAATTGTTTCAAATCCGTAGGAAAGATTTCTTTCACCCTCACCTTAACCCTCCCTTCGATACGTTGTTTACAGTGTGGCAGAGGAAATCCTGCAGAGGGGAGATTTTGGATCTCTAAGACCTGTCCAAATGGACAGGGAGGGGCTGACCTTATGGAGATGTCCTGGACTCTCCCAATCATGGTACACTGGAGAAGATGAAGGGTGGGAAGGCAAAACGATCCCAAGGGTTGAGAGAACTAGCCATCCTCAACGGAGCTGCGGAGGCGTTGAACAGCGCCACAGACATCCGCCAAGCCCTGGAGCGCACCCTCAAGCTCATCGCCGAGTTCCTCGGTCTTCACACCGGCTGGGTTTGGCTCCTCGACCAGGAGACAAACCAGTTCTACTGCGCAGCGGTTCACAACCTCCCTCCTTACCTCCAGGAGCCCGTGAAAATGACCGGCCGGTCGTGTTGGTGCATCTCGGAGTTTCTGGACGGGGAGCTGGCTCCCAAGAACATCGACATTATGGAGTGCAGTCGCTTGCGCAACGCCATTCACGACCATGCTCAAGAGGCAACCCATGGCCTCCGGTACCACGCGACCATCCCCCTTTTCTTCCAGGGAAAACCTTTGGGGATCATGAACGTGACAGGGCCTTCGTGGCGCAAGCTTACAAGGACGCAGTTGCGGTTGCTCTCTACCATCGCTTATGGCCTTGGCATCGCCGTCGAAAGGGCTCAGCTCGCAGAGAAGGCCATGCACCTTGCGCGGGTCGAAGAGCGCACGCGCCTTGCAAGGGAGGTCCACGATACTCTCGCCCAGGGATTGACTGCGATTGGCCTTCGAATCGAGGCAGCAGGTGAGTCTCTCACCACGGATCCTGAGCGCGCCAGGGAGCATTTGGAGAAAGCGCTGGATCTCGTTCGAAAGAGCCTCGCGGAGGCACGGCAGTCGGTGCGGAACCTGCGGTATGGATTGCCGGGAGGAAAATCTCTTCCCCAGGCGCTCTCGGCGCTTGGGCGGGCTTTCACTGCCGAGTCCGGGATCCGCGTCCACATCCGGGCCGACGAACCCTGTCCTCTCACCTGCCAGGTGGAGGCGGAACTCTACCGCATCGCCCAGGAGGCCTTGACCAACGTCCGAAAGCACGCGAGGGCTAGGGAGGTTCACATCCGGCTGCGGGTAACGAAAAGGGAGGTGGCGCTTGTCATCACAGACGACGGGCAAGGGTTCGATCCTCTCGCCGTCAAGGAACATGGAGGGTACGGGATTCTTGGCATGATGGAGCGGGCCGGAACCCTTGGGGGCCGTCTCCGGATCTCAAGCCGTGTAGGCCGCGGAACCACTGTCGTCGCCAGCGTGCCCATTCAGGAGGGTATGCATGATCCGCCTACTGATCGTTGACGATCATCCTATCGTGCGCGAAGGCCTCATCGCTGTTCTCGAAGGCAGGGATGTGTTCGAGGTCGTGGGGGAAGCCTCCACCGGGGAGGAGGCTGTCCGCCTGAGCAGGCAAGAGCGCCCCGATATTGTCCTTCTGGACCTTGAGCTTCCGGGGATAGGGGGTGTGGAGGTCGTTGGAAAGATCCTGGAAGCCTCTCCCTCGACAAAGATCATTATCTTCACGGCCTACGACACCGATGAGCGGATCTTCGGAGCCCTGGGGGCTGGAGCAAAGGGGTATCTCCTGAAAGGTGCTCCTGGGGAGGAGATCGCCAGGGCCATCCGCCTTGTCCACGAGGGAGGTTCTATCTTGGAGCCACGGGTTGCTGCTAAGGTTTTGGCGAGGGTCAGCCCGCAGAAGCGGTCATCTTTGGAGTTGAGCCAGCGCGAACGGGAAGTCCTCCGCCTTGTGGCAAAGGGACTCTCCAACAAGGAGATCGCCCGTGCCCTGAAGATCACCGAACGGACGGTCAAGTTCCACGTGACCTCCATTTTCAATAAGCTCGGAGCAGGAAATCGTGCACAGGCTGTAGCTTTGGCCAGCCAGCGGGGGCTTCTGTAGAGGCCTCGCCTGCCCAAACAGGCAGGGAAGGTTTTTCCCCTTCGCTGCGCCCAAGATCTGGGCGATCGGCCGGTGCGGGGTCACTCGCGATCCTTCACCATGGAGATGGAACTCGAGGAGGGATCGCGGATGAGACCTGTGTTACCCGAGCACCTGCTCTACGAGCTTGCGCGCCAGCGGCATGAAGAGTTGTTGCGAGAAAGCGCAAGGGAACGACTTGGACGTGAGAAGGGCACGGTCCAGCTCACCTTGCGCTGGAGATTGGGGGAGATGCTTGTGACCTGGGGGAAGCGGCTTCAAGGGGAAGGCCCACCTCCCGTTATTTCCAGGAGGTGAAAGGATTTGTGGGACGAATCCCCTGAAGGGATGGGGGAACTCGCGGTTGAGACAAAAAACCTTGTGCGGATCTACCGGAGGAAACGCTCCTCTCAGGACTCTCAGGAGCGCCAGGTGATCGCTCTCGATGGGGTGAACGTGGAGATCCCCTATGGGGAGTTGTTCGGGCTTCTCGGTCCGAACGGGGCAGGTAAGACCACCCTGATCAAGATCCTGGTGACGCTGCTCTTACCAACCTCCGGTACCGCACGTGTGGCTGGACTGGACGTGGTGCAGCAGGCCTACCAGGTGCGCGAGCTGATTTCCATGGTCTCAGGCGGAGAGCACTCGGGTTACGGCCTGCTGACGGTGCGCGAACAGCTATGGATGTTCAGCCAGTTCTACGGCTTGCCCACGCGTCTGGCTCTTGCCCGGATCGACGAGCTCCTGAAGATCGTCGGCCTTTACGAGGAGCGGAACCGTAGGGTGAGCGATCTCTCCACAGGGATGCGCCAGAAGATGAACCTCGTTCGAGGGCTCCTCTCTGATCCACTGGTCTTCTTCCTCGATGAGCCGACAGTGGGGCTGGACGTCTCCGCTGCACGGGACATCCGGGCGTACATCAAGGAGTGGATCCGGGAGAAACCCGGCCGTACCATCCTCCTCACGACGCACTATATGCAGGAGGCGGAAGAACTTTGCGATCGCGTCGCCATTATTCACAAGGGCCGGATCATTGCCTGCGACTCCCCTGCTGCCCTCCGCCGGAGTGCCGCAAGCGGCAGCTACTTCCTGCTCACCACAGAGCGCCTCTCAGAAGATGGTTGGCTCAAGGAAGTCCCAGGCGTTCGCAGGGTGGATATCCGGGTACTGGACGGTCGCACGGAGATCCGCCTGCAGGTTGCCGAGGATGGCGTCATCGCGGAGGTGGTCAGGGCCCTCGCAGATCGCGAGCGGAAGATCTACTCCCTCACCAAGGTCGAGCCGAGCCTTGAGGATGTGTTCATGCAACTTGTGGGAAGACGCATGGAGGAGGCGGATGAGGGCAGGTAAGAAGCTCACCCGGGTCTTCCGGGCCATGGTGGGACGATCGTACCCCAGGATCATCGGGAGCAACCGGGACAAGTCCTGGTTGTTCTATGACACGGTCCTGCCGCTCCTTGGCACCGTCGCGTTCGTGTATGTGTACAAGGCTCTCGGCGCCCCGGAGCGGTTTATCGGCTACGTCATCATGGGCGGGGCGACCACAGCCTTCTGGATGAACGTGATGTGGTCCATGGCCGCACAGTTCTACTGGGAGAAGCAGGGCGGAAACCTGGAACTTTATATGATGATGCCTTGCGGGCTCACCCCCATCCTCCTAGGGATGTCGCTGGGAGGGCTCGTGGCGACCCTTCTGCGGGCAATCCTCATTGTCTCTCTCGGCTCGCTCCTCTTCCACGTCTCCTACACCCTTCCCCAGGTCCCTTTGTTCCTGCTGATCTTTACCATCACCATCATTGCCCTCTACGGCTTGGGAGTGGTCTTTGCGAGCCTCTTCCTGTTCTGGGGGAGGGAAGCGTGGCACACTGTAAACCTGTTCATGGAACCCGTCTTTCTGGCCTCGGGCTTTTACTTCCCTGTGCGTGCACTGGGATTCTGGGTCGGTCTGGGCGCGTCCATCATCCCATTGACGCTTGGCCTAGACGCCATGCGGCAGTTGCTCTTCGCAGGGATGCACCCTGCTCTCCTTCCTGTTGAAGTAGAATTAGCGATCCTGGGGTTCGTGGCGATTCTCTTCATCCTTCTCGCCCGCCATCTGTTGCAGAAGATGGAGTACCTCGCCAGGCGTGAGGGGCGCTTGAGTTTGAGGTTCTAAGTATCCTGACAAAAGTGTCTTTTGACTTTTGCTGGGGGCTCCTCTTGAAAGAACGGAGTCCCTAGCAAAATCTCGATAAGAGAGTTTGCTGGGGTTGCATCGAGGGAGGACCACTTCGTGGGCGTGCGCGCGGTCCGGGTGTCTTCGGAAAGATCCCTCCAGCGGTTGTGGCGGACGTTTGCCGTGGCCTACTGGTTAGGATGGCAGATCGAGAGCAACTGGACAGATCCCCTTCTTTTCCTCATCTACTCAGTCATCCGTCCCTTGGGCGGTGTCCTCATCCTTGCGGTCATGTTCTTCGTTGTTGCCCGTGGTGCGCGGGGACCTGTGTTGGGGTTCTTTGTGACAGGAACCGCGTTCTGGCCGTTCGTGGTCATGGCGATGCAAGGGATGGCCATGGGTGTCCTGGCGGATCGGGAACACTGGAAGACCCTCCGATACATCTACTCGGCACCGATTTCCTACCGCGCCTATCTTGTGGGCAGGTCCCTCGCACAAGCTACATCTGCCCTGGCTGCGATGGCGATTACCTTGCTCTTCGGCCGCTGGGTCCTGGGAATCCCCCTCTATTTCTCTACAATACGGCCGCTCGTGCTTCTCCCCGCGTTCCTCTTGGGGATCGCGGGGATCGTGGCAATGGGCTTGCTGATTACCAGCGCCCTCACGTGGACCTCTCGAGAGGCGTGGAGGCTCCCGGAGGCGGTGGGTGCCGCTCTGTATCTCCTCTGCGGGGTGATCTTCCCAACCACCGTCCTGCCCAGAGGTCTTCAGATGCTCTCGATGGGCATCCCGCTGACGTGGTGGCTGGAGGCCATGCGGCGTGGGCTCCTTGGAGAGCATGCACTCCTCTCGTTCCCCTGGGCGAGCGATGCCCGGGTGCTGGGAACACTCGCCATGCTGGTGGCAGTATGGATCATCGGTGCAGGATTCGCTTTCACCTGTGCAGAGTTCCGCGCGCGTGCCCTCGGGATCCTGGACCAGGAGACCGGCCACTAGCCCACCTTTCAGATTTCGCTTCCCGAATTCTTGGGACCCCTGGCATCATAGAGACTGCTTCTGAGATGGACTTTCAGGTTGACGCGAAGGACTAAGACTTGTCATTGCGGAAAATGTTCTGTAGAGGGTTCCATCATGATGAACCTGTTCTCCCTTAAGGGTACCCTGAACAGGAGAGAGCTGGCAGGAGCAAACGCTGACCTGGGGACGTTTGTCCCCCTCGCGATGGCTTTGATCGCTGCCAACGGCCTCAACGCAACCTCCGTCCTCCTGATCCCGGGTCTGCTCTACATATGGGGTGGAATCTACTATCGATTGCCTATCCCTGTACAGCCGCTGAAGGCTTTCTCAGCAATCGCCATCGCGCTTTCCCTCTCCCCTCAGGTGATCTCCGCGGGAAGCATTCTGATGGGTATTAGCTTAGCTATCGTCGGGATTAGCGGTCTTGCCGAGATGCTGGTGAAATGGTTCACTCGCCCACTGGTGCGGGGGCTCCAGCTGGGGATCGGCCTGGTTCTCCTCAAAGCGGCCCTGCGAATGATCCGTGGGCCGCAGGTATTCTACGGGAGCGGCCCACAGGCGATCAGGATAGGATCCATGGAGATCCCGGCACCTTTGGGGATCACTCTCGCTGGCGCAGTGCTCTTGGTCCTCCTCTGGCGAAACAGGAGGGTTCCGGCTAGCCTGGCCCTTGTTCTCCTGGGAGTTGTCATTGGACTTCTGTTGAAGGGATTTCCCCGGATTTCGTTGGGACCTGTACCGCTCCAGTTTTTCCTGCCTGCACCGCAGGAGCTGGCCATAGCTTTTGTGACCCTGGTCGTCCCTCAGCTCCCCCTCACCCTGGCCAACTCCGTGGTTGCCTGCGCCGATGCTGCGGTCAAATATTTCGGCTCTCAAGCCCGCCGGGTCAGCCCGAAGGCATTGACCCTTGACCTTGCCATGAGTAACCTAGCGGCAGGGGTGACTTTGGGGATGCCTGTCTGTCATGGGGCAGGCGGACTCACGGCACATTACGTCTTCGGGGCCCGGTCCGGGACGGCGGTCATGGTCATCGGAGGAATTTTTGTGGCACTTGCCCTCACGCTAGGGCAGGCGGCGACCAGCATCCTCGCACTTCTCCCGCTCCCCATTTTAGGGGTGCTGCTTGCTGCCGTGGGCATCCAGCATGCGCTCCTTGTCCGTGACCTCTCCCTCCCCTTCGATTTGGTGGTGGCTGGGGCCATGGGGCTCGTTGCCCTGCTCACGGGGAACATGATGACCGCCCTTGTTGCCGGAGCTACCTTAGAGTTCTCAAGGAAAGTGGGGAAGGCCTATGCCAAGAGAGTTTACCCATCTCCTCCGTCCGGAAGAGGCTAAGGCGTTGTTCCAGAAAGCTTTCACACCCCGCCCCCGGGGAACCGAGGTCGTTCCCCTCCTGGAGGCGTTCGGTCGTGTGCTGGCGAGAGATATCATCGCCGACATGAATCTCCCACCTTTCGACCGCTCCACGGTGGACGGGTACGCCATCCGGGCATCTGACGTCGCCGACTTCAACGAGGCCCTCACCATCGCCGGGGAGGTCCGCATGGGAGAGCTCCCGGTGTTCTCTATTGGTCCGAGGGAGGCTGCACGGATTCCAACAGGCGGTGCCCTGCCATCCGGTGCGGATGCTGTGGTCATGCAGGAGCACGTGCGTCTCCTGGATGACCGAAGAATTCAGCTCACCCGTCCTGTTGCCGTTTGGGAGAACGTCATCCGGAAAGGGGAAGACGTGAGGGAAGGCGAGGTCGTCCTGCGGGCCGGGACCCGCTTAAGGCCGCAGGAGGTCGCTTTGCTGGCCGGCCTCGGGAGAACAGAGGTAGAGGTGTACCTTGTCCCCCGGGTTGCCGTCATTGTCACGGGGGATGAGATCGTTCCCCCGGAACATTTCCCCCGACCTGGCCAGATCCGGGATATGAATACCTACTCCCTCACCGGGTTGATCCGGGGGCTCGGAGCGGTTGCTCATCCTTATGGGATCGTGGTTGACGAGAGAGAGGTGCTTCTTGACGTCCTCCGCCAAGCCTCCCGGACTGCGGACATGATCCTGGTTTCAGGGGGGAGTTCGGTGGGGGAGCGGGATGTGGTGGCGGAAGCGTTCACCGCACTGGGCGCCACAATTGTCGTCCACGGGGTAGCCATCAAACCAGGGAAGCCGACTATCCTGGCAATTCATGAGGGGAAACCGCTCATTGGGCTCCCCGGCCATCCTGTCTCAGCCATGGTTGTGTTTGATGTCTTTGTCCGAGAGCTCCTCGAGGGAATGCTTGGGTTGACCCTTCGGAGAGGCTTCGGTAAGGAGGTGAGGGCGAAGCTCGCACGGAGCCTTGGCCCGGCAAAGGAGCGGGAGGAGCACGTGCGGGTTGCCCTGGAGGAAAGGAACGGGCAGCTCTGGGCTGTGCCCATCATTGGGAAGTCCGGGGTGATCACCACCATGGTTAAAGCCGACGGGATCGTGGTCGTGCCCGTGGGCGGCGCGGTGCTACCTGAGGGGACCGAGGTGGATGTGCGGTTGTTTGACTGAGGGGGAGGGAGCATGGAGCGCCTCACGCATGTGGATGAACGTGGTCGAGCGCAAATGGTGGATGTATCGCAGAAGGAGGAGACCCTGCGGGAAGCTGTGGCCAGAGGGGAAGTGATCATGCGCCCTGAGACCCTCGCCTTGATCCGTGCCAACCAGATCGCCAAGGGAGATGTGCTCGCCGTCGCCAGGATCGCTGCGACCATGGCTGCCAAGCGGACGGGGGATCTGATCCCCCTCGCTCACCCGATTCCCATTACGGCAGTGGAGGTTCGCTTCGACCTTAACGAGGAGGGGAGCCGTGTGGAGATCGAGGCCACAGTTCGAACAGTCGCCAGGACGGGCGTGGAGATGGAGGCCTTGACCGCGGTGGCTGCAGCTGGCTTGGCCATCTACGACATGTGCAAGGCCGTGGACAAAGAGATGGTAATCCAGAACATCCGCCTCATGCGAAAGCGCGGCGGTAGGAGCGGAGAGTACATCCGTCCTGAATCCTGATGGGAGAGGCGAGATACCCTCTTCTCACCGCTCTCGAAATTGCATATACTAGTATTGAACCTCCGATCCATTGATCCCCCTCGTGGGGCGATGGGCGATAGGGCGTGGCGAGCGATCTCCACGCCTGCCGGTTTGCAAAGGAGGCGGCGGAATTCGTTGCCTCCTTGTTATTTTTCTTGGAGGGAGGTGAAAGGGGAAGGTCAATGCACTTCCCTAAAGGGAAAAGCAGGATCTACTAAGGAACCCGAGGAGAAGGAGGCGTTGACCATGGCGAAGCTCCTGCGCGTGAACATGACGGATCTGAAGGCCACCTACGAGGAGGTCCCCGAAGTTTACCGCTATTGGGGAGGACGGGGTCTTACCTCGATGATTACTTCTCGGGAAGTCCCA
>JAUQQG010000047.1 GCA_030550015.1 bacterium
GTGACGGTGAGGGTGTTCACGTTCACCACTGCCGGCCGGACCTTCTCCACGGCTTTGATGATCGCTGACTCCTCCGTCTCGATGACGCGCGTGACCGGAGGCGCTGCTGGGGATGTTCCAGGCGGAGCTGCTGGGGCAACCGCCGGGCGGATTTGCAGGTAATAGGGAAGCACAACGCCTCCAAGGATACCGCCGATGATCCCAACGAGGAGGAGCACAATCAGCGAGGATGCAATGCTGCGCTGGCGTGGTGTCCGTGGTTGCAAGGATGGTTCCATCGTCTCGCGCTCCTTGACCGTCTACTCTTCTTTTCAATACGATACCCCGCGCACCGATCCTGCGTACATGGCGGCTGGGATGGAGGTTCGCGTTGGGACCTCTCCTACCTGGAGACACTCCTAATTATACCACGGGAGGATTGATTCCCCTTTCCTCTTCACGAAGGAAGTAGCCCCGGCGAAACTTTTTCCCCAAAATTTCGCGCGGGGCAGGGAAATCATCTGTCATGCTGAACTGGCTTCGTCGCCCCAAATATGCGCAGGTGGAACGGAGGGAAGTCCCGGCAGGGCTCTGGTCCAAGTGCCCACGATGCAAAGCGCTCGTCTACCGCAAAGAGCTCGAGCGCAACCTCAAGGTCTGCCCAAAGTGCGGGTACCACCTCCGCCTCTCCGCCCGGGAGCGCATCGCCGTGACCTTTGACCCTGGAAGTTTCGTGGAGCACGCTGCGGACCTGGATTCCCGCGACATCCTCGGGTTCGTGGGGTACCAGGAAAAACTGGAGGAAGCCAAAAAGCGCACGGGGAACCGGGAGGCCTGCATCATCGGGGAAGGGACCATCGAGGGGTTCCGCGTAGTGACGGCGGTGCTGGACTTCCCCTTCCTGGGAGGGAGCATGGGCACCGTAGTCGGGGAGAAGATCGCACGTGCCGCGGAACTGGCCATGTCCAAGGGCCTTCCCCTCGTCACCTTCTCCGCCTCGGGAGGAGCCCGGATGCAGGAAGGGATCCTCTCCCTCATGCAACTGGCCAAAACCAGCGCGGCGATTGGCAGGCTGCGCGACGCCGGGCTGGCCTACATCTCCGTCCTGTGCGATCCCACGACCGGAGGCGTCACCGCTAGTTTCGCCTATCTGGGAGACATCGTCATGGCGGAACCTGGTGCCCTCATTGGATTTGCCGGCCCGCGGGTGATCGAGCAGACGATCCGCCAGAAGCTCCCTGAGGGCTTCCAGACGGCGGAGTTCCTGCTCAAACACGGCATGCTGGACATGGTGGTGCCCAGGACGGAGATGCGCTCCACGTTGGCCCGCCTCCTCCGCTTCTTCGGGGCGCCGCGGGAAACGAGGCAAGAGGCGGCAGTCCCCTAAGGGAGATTTTGACCAGTCCCCTAAGGGAGATTTTGACCAGGAAGTCCCTGGATGGTGCGCGATGGTGCAAGCCGGCGAAGGAAACAACACAGTGGCAGAGGAGCTCAGCGTTGCTCCCACACCATGGGAGATCGTCCAGATTGCCCGCCACCCCAAGCGCCCCAGGGTGATGGATTTCGTGGAAGGCTTGTTCGGGGAGTTCACCGAGCTCCATGGGGACCGGCTCTTCGGGGATGACCCGGCTATGTTGGCAGGGCTGGCGCTGTTTGAAGAGCTGCCCGTGGCCATCGTTGGCCACTACAAGGGCAAGGATACCCGGGAGAACATCGCCCGCAACTTCGGCATGCCGCATCCGGAGGGGTATCGCAAGGCCCTCCGGGTCATGAAGCTCGCCGAGCGCATGCGCCTTCCCGTGATCAGCTTTGTGGATACGCCGGGAGCCTATCCAGGCATTGGGGCGGAGGAGCGGGGACAGGCCGAGGCCATCGCCCGCAACCTTGAGGAGATGAGCCGTCTGCGCACCCCGATCCTCGTCGTCGTGGTCGGGGAGGGGGGGAGCGGCGGCGCCCTCGCCATCGGGGTTGGCGACGTGATCCTCATGTGCGCCTACGCCATCTACTCCGTGATCTCCCCGGAGGGATGCGCGGCGATCCTCTGGCACGATGCAAGCCGCGCTGAGGAGGCTGCCGCTGCCCTTAAGCTCACCGCCGAGGACCTCCACCGCCTCGGCGTCGTGGACGAGATCCTCCCAGAGCCGCCGGGCGGAGGGCACCTGGACCCGGAGGCACTGATCTCCACTGTCCGGGATGCGGTACGCCGTCACCTTGCCCTGCTCCGGGAGAGGCCAATCGAAGAGCTGCTCGCCGCGCGGTACGAAAAGTACCGGAGGATTGGCCAGCTCCTGGAAGCTCCAGGGACCTAGCCCCAAGAATTCGCAAGAGGGATTTGGGGTATGCTGGAGGGAGAGCGCATGAACGAGAAATCCAACGAGCGAAAGATCGATCTTGAGGAGATCCGGGCACTCGTGCAAATCGCCAGCGAGGCGGAGATCACCGAGCTTTCCGTGGAGACAGAGTACCTCAAGGTCTCCATCAAGAAGGCTCCCCCTGCTGCCGCAGGGCAACCCATCCACGCGGCTTCCGCTCCTCCTGCGGCCCCCCCGCAGGCGCCCCCGCACCTCCCGTCCGCCGAGGAAGCAGAGGAGGCCAAGCTCGTCCCCATTGTCGCCCCCATGGTCGGTACCTTCTACCGTGCCCCTTCCCCCGATGCGCCCCCATTTGTGGAGGTGGGAGAGAAGGTGGAGAAAGGCCAGACCGTGTGCATCATTGAGGCGATGAAACTCTTCAACGAGATCCCCGCAGAGGTAGAGGGCAGGATCGTCAAGGTCTTGGCGGAGAACGGGCAGCCTGTGGAGTACGGGCAGCCTCTCTTCTTGGTCGAACCCTCCTAGTCGCCTTGCATCCAGACAGGCTCCTAGAGGAGGATTGCACAGCATGTTCAGGAAGATCTTGATCGCCAACCGCGGTGAGATCGCCGTCCGCATCATTCGGGCGTGCCGGGAGCTGGGCATCCGCACCGTGGCAGTCTACTCAGAGGCGGACCGCAACAGCCTGCACGTGCGCCTCGCCGACGAAGCCTTCTGCATCGGCCCTCCACCCTCCAGCGAGAGCTACCTCAACATCCCGAACATCATCAGCACTGCCGAGTTGCTCGGCGTGGACGCCATCCACCCGGGCTACGGGTTCCTCGCCGAGAACCCGCAATTCGCCGAGATCTGCGAGGATTGCAACATCACCTTCATCGGCCCCCCCTCCAGCGCCATTGCTGCCATGGGGAACAAGGCGCGGGCGCGGGAGCTGATGCGGAAGGCAGGGATCCCTGTCGTTCCTGGGAGCGAGGGCCCCGGGAGCGAGGGCCCCGTCCGGTCTGAGAGCAAAGCGTTGGAGGTGGCCAGGAGCATTGGGTTCCCCCTCATTGTGAAAGCCTCGGGAGGAGGAGGCGGCCGTGGGATGCGCGTTGTCCACAACCTCGAAGACCTCCGGGCAGCCCTGCAACAGGCACAGGCCGAGGCGGAAGCAGCCTTCGGCGATAGGGAAGTCTACCTGGAAAGATACGTCGCAGAGCCCAGGCACATCGAGGTTCAGATCCTCGCCGACAAGAAGGGGAACATCATCCACCTGGGAGAGCGCGATTGCTCCATCCAGCGCCGGCACCAGAAGCTCATCGAGGAGTCCCCTGCCCCCCGGCTCCCTCCGGGGCTCCGGAAGGCCCTGGGGAAAGCGGCGATCCGAGCCGCCGAGGCGATTGGCTATGTGGGCGCGGGGACCGTGGAGTTCCTCGTGGACCAGGAGAACCGCTTCTACTTCATTGAGATGAACACGCGCATCCAGGTCGAGCATCCGGTGACGGAGATGGTCACGGGCATCGATGTGGTGAAAGAACAGATCCGCATCGCCGCCGGGGAACCGCTGCGATTGTCCCAGCGGGACGTGACCTTCACCGGCCATGCCATTGAGTGTCGCATCAACGCCGAGGATCCCCGCAATGACTTCCGTCCCTCGCCTGGTACAGTCACCACCTTCATCCCGCCGGGAGGGCCGGGGATCCGCGTCGATACCCACGTCTACGCCGGGTATACCATCCCCCCATACTACGACTCCCTGATTGCCAAGGTGATCGCCTGGGGGAAAGACCGGGAGGAAGCAATCTCCCGGATGAAGCGGGCCCTCCAGGAGTTTGACATCGGCGGGGTCAAGACGACCATTCCCTTCCACCTCAGGGTCCTGGAGAACGCTTTCTTCCGCCGGGGGGAGATCTATACCAACTTCGTCCAGCGCCGCATCGACCTCAGCACATTGTAAAAAATCACACAATCAACAACTTATCCACAGGGGCGATGGTCCAAATTAAAAATCACTTTTCGAGGCATTTCCGCGGTGGGATAGTTAGGAAAGGTGCCGGCCCAGGCGCCTGTAGACGACAGCGGCAACCCCTACCACTCCCGCATCCTCCCCCAGGAGCGCAGGGAGGATCTCGACGCCCTGGAAGGCGCGCGGGAAGCTGTGCGCCCGGGCCGCCTCCTGGATCGGGTCGAAGAGCAGCGGGCCCGCCCTTGCGACCCCTCCTCCAATGACCACGCGCTGGGGGTTGAGGAGGTTGATCAAACTTCCCACGGCGATGCCGATGTACGTCCCCGCCCTCCAGAAGATCTCCCGGGCCACTTCATCCCCCTCTCGCGCCGCCTCTTCCACCGCCTGGGCGGTGATCGCCTCGATGCGCCCCCTGGGCGGTGATCGCCTCGATGCGCCCCTGGCTGTGCTCCAGGATCCTCCTCCCTCTCCCCTCCTCTACGGCCTGCCGGGCCATCCGGGCGATCGCCGGGCCCGCGGCAACGGCTTCAAGGCACCCCCTTGCCCCACACCCGCAAAGCGGACCGTCTGGGAGGACGTTCATGTGACCGATCTCCCCGGCCAATCCACTGGCACCACGGTAGACCTCTCCCCCAAGGATGAGCCCACCGCCGATCCCTGTCCCCACGGTGAGGTAGACGAGGTGATCCGCACCCCGGCCAGCCCCCCGCCACCATTCCCCGGCCGCGGCGGCGTTCGCATCATTCTCCAGGACCACCGGGAGGGGGAAGTGCTCCTTCAGAAGGTCGGCGAGGGGGACATCTTCCCACCCCCGGAGGTTCGGTGGGGAGAAGACGATCCCGCGCTCGGGGTCGAGGGGACCTGGCGCTCCCACACCCGCTCCCACACCAAGGGCTGCAATCTCCTGGAGACGGAGCCCCGCCGCCGACATCGCCTCCCGCGCGGTGGAGGCCATCTCCCGGACCACAGCCACGGGTCCCAACTGCGGCGTTTGCCGGCGAGCCCTCGCCAGGACCCGCCCTTCCTGGTCCACCACGGCGGCGAGGATCTTGGTCCCGCCGAGGTCTATGGCGAGTATGAAGCGGTCCATACCGGCTCTCTATCCCGGAAAGGTCTCACGAGAGATTTTGCTTGGCTTCCTGGTTGTTTCTGAAAGGACAAGGCGAAAACCTGCCGCTCTCGATTCTTGCATGCTGCAGGAGAACGGCGCCATCCCTCGAATGTGTTCTGGAGGAACGACAGAACGCGGGGGTGTTCCATGCCTGTCCTCATCTCCTCCATCGTCTATCTCATCGCCGTCTTCATTGTCGCCTTCCTCATCCTTCCCGCCGCGCGTCTATCTCATCGCCGTCTTCATTGTCGCCTTCCTCATCCTTCCCGCCGCGATCAAGATCGTGCGGGAGTACCAACGCCTGGTGGTCTTCCGCCTGGGCCGCAGCATTGGGAAGAAGGGCCCGGGGCTCGTCTTCCTCATCCCCTTCGTAGACCGCGCCGTCTGGGTGGACCTCCGGGAGACCTTCCTGGAGATCCCCGCCCAGACCTGCATTACCAAGGACAACGCCCCCATCAACATCGACTTCCTGATTTACTGGAAGGTGTTCGACCCAGAGCTGTCGGTGATCCAGGTGCAGGACTTCGCCGGCGCCGCCCGAGGGATCGCCACCACCACCCTGCGCGCAGTGGTTGGGGATATCCTCCTTGACGACGTCCTTGCGCGCCGGGAGCAGATCAATGCAATCCTGCGCACCAAGCTCGACGAGGTGACTGAGCGGTGGGGGGTCAAGGTGACCAGCGTGGAGATCCGAGAGATCCTGCCCCCGCGCGAGGTCCAGGAGGCGATGATCCGGCAGATGTCCGCGGAGCGGCAACGCCGGGCGACGGTCACCGAGGCCGACGGGAAGCGCGAGGCGGCTATATCATGGTGGAAGCGCGAGGCGGCTATCCTGGTGGCGGAAGGCGAAAAGCAGGCGGCCATCCTCAAGGCGGAGGGAGACCGGCAAGCCGCAATCCTTCGGGCTGAGGGTTTCTCCCTGGCCCTCGAGAAGATCTTCACAGTGGCGAAGACCGTGGACAGCAAGACCCTCACCCTCCAGTACCTCGAAGCGCTCAAGGCGCTTGGGGAGAGCCCCGCGACCAAGTTCATCTTCCCCATGGAGTTCACGCGACTCCTCCAACCCCTGGCCGACTTCGCCAGGGAGGCGCTTGAGGGGGAGAAGCACTCTTAGGGTCGCCGAGTCATCGGGTCATTGGGTCGTTGCGTCAAAGTTACCTTCCACCCCTTGCGACTCACAATTCACGACGCACGACCCTCCGCGTGGCCAGCAGGAATCCAGCGAACATCATGGTGGCTGCCAGCAATTCCCCCAAGTAGAGGTAGGCGCCCAGGCCAAGGCGGGTGAGCGTGCTGGCGAAGGCTATGGAGAGAGCGCCTGCGGCGATGAGAACATTCCCCCACACCAGGGAAGAGGGGACCTGCCGCTTCCACAAGAGCCAGGCGGAATAGAGAGCCCCTCCCACAAGTGTGATGGTCCCGTAGATGTTGAAAAGCGGGGTCATGCGGCGGATGCTCGCTCTGGGAAGGATCTCCCGGTACTGCTCGCTCAGCGGGGTCGCCGGGTCAAAGCCCGCTGCCTGCAGAGGAGTCGTGAACATCGCATAGGTGGCATAGAGGCTCCCGAGGAAGAGCAAGATCATGAGGACGTGGGCAACCTTCCTCCGGGCGAGGAGGTAGACCGTTCCCTGGCCCAGCCACGCAGCGTTCAAGACCGCCCCGCCAAGGTACCAGAGGCGGAAGACAAGCGGGTTCCAACCGAAGACAGAGTAGGCTTCGGCAAAGCTCCCCACCCCGAACATCACGAGCCCGATGCCCCACAGCAGGAGGTGTGTCCCCCTTCGCAGGAGATACCTCCGGAACACAAGGACCGCGAAGAGAAAGATCACCAGGGTCGAAAGAAACGGCAAAACCAGTTGGATCCGCACTCCCCACCCTCCTCACTGATATGGGATGATGCCTAGGAGCACCCCCGCCGCCACCACCACGATGAGGGCCATGAGGATGGCCAGCCCCACAAGGACCGCAGGGATCAGCCGTTGCACCGCACCCTCACCCCACCGGGGGGAACTCCTGGGTCTCCGATCCCTGGAACGGCCACTCGCTCAGCGTCTCCTCGAGGACCTGGCGTACCTTCACCATTTCCAGGGATATCGCCTTGAGAAGCTCGCCTTGAGAAGCTCCCGGATCTCCCGGAGCTCAGCGATAACCTCCTCCCGCCATGCCTCCTCAGAACCCATCCTCCACCTCCTGAAGCCCTCAAAGCTTCGGTGAGTACTCTTTCTCCAGCGGTCCCGCCAATCCTTAAGACACGGCGGGGGCGTCCCCACGGGAGACGCCCCCGCTTTTCCCCTGTAACGGCCGGAAGGGGGTCCAGGGGGGTCTTGAGAGCCTCTCGCTACAGGATCGCCTCGTGCGTCTCGATGTTGAACAGGTGCATCTTGCGCATATCGAGGACGACCTCGACGCTCTGCCCCATCCTGGCATCGCTACGGGCGTCCATACGGGCGACGAGCGTCTGGTCCCCCACCGCCAGGTAGAGGATCACATCGGATCCAAGGGGCTCGTGCACGTCCACCGTAGCTTTCACCGTCCACCCAGGGTTCGCGTCGGGGAGGAAGCGCCGGTCCTGGATATCCTCCGGGCGGATCCCGAAGATCACCCGCTTGTTCACCCAGTCCCGGACCTCCTCGGCCAGGTCGCTTGGAACCTCTACGGCGAAGCTCCCAGCATCCACGATCACCTTGCCATCGCGCACGCGGAGCTCGGACTCCAGGAAGTTCATGGCCGGGCTGCCGATGAACCCTGCGACGAAGACATTGCTGGGCTTCTGGTAGAGGTTCATGGGCGTGTCCACCTGCTGGACGACGCCGTCTTTCATCACCACGATCATGTCCCCCATGGTCATGGCCTCGACCTGGTCGTGGGTGACGTACACCGTGGTGGTCTGCAGGCGTGCATGGAGCTTCTTGAGCTCCGCCCGCGTCTGGACCCGAAGCTTCGCATCAAGGTTGCTGAGGGGCTCGTCCATGAGGAAGACCTTGGGCTCGCGGACAATGGCCCTCCCCAAGGCAACGCGCTGGCGCTGCCCGCCGGAGAGCTGCTTGGGCTTGCGATCCAGGAGGTTCTGGATCCCTAGCATCTCCGCGGCTTCCTTGACGCGCCGGTCGATCTCTTTGCGGGGATAGCCCCGCAGCTTGAGGCCGAAGGCCATATTGTCGTACACGGTCATGTGCGGGTAGAGGGCATAGTTCTGGAAGACCATGGCGATGTCCCGGTCCTTGGGCGGGACATCGTTCACGAGCCTGTCGCCGATGTAGATGTTCCCTTCGGTGGGCTCCTCCAGACCGGCGATGAGGCGTAACGTCGTCGTCTTCCCGCACCCGGAAGGGCCCACGAGAACGGTGAACTGCTTATCGGGGATCTCAAGGGTGACGTCGTTGACAGCGACCACATTCCCGAACCGCTTGGTCACTCCTTCGAGCACTACTTTGGCCATAACAGGTCCTCACTTCCCATCTCAGGATTTCCCCATCAATTATAAAACATTCACCACTTTTAAGACCTCTCCTCCTCACCGAGCCTCCGCTTCAGCTCCTCGATCACAGGTACGGGGGTCGGGTCCACCCCCCGCAGGTAGGCCAGATAGACGCTTGTGAGGTCGCCAAAGAGGATCGCGGAGAAGAGCCAAAGAGGATCGCGGAGAAGAGACGGGCAAGCTTCCCATAGCCTTCGGTCCATACCTCGTGGAGGCCCCGGGCGCGGTGGAGGGCAAGATCGACGGTAATCGCCACGCGTTGCGCGATGCGCGGTTCCTCCTCCCTGTCGCGCAGCAGGACCACCTGGAAGATCTGCGCCAGCTCCTCCTCCACTCCCCATCCCACCGTCTCGTTGTGGTTGAGTTCGGGGAAGACGTTCCACAGGGCAAGGATCTTACTGTTCTCGTTGAACTGGCACTTCCACCGCAATGCCGCGGGCTCCAGGAGAGATGCGGCCGCATAGACCACAGGGATCCTGCCCAGGAGGCGGGTCGCGAGCTGCTTTGCGGGGTTGCGATCTACTGGGGCGGAGGGACCCAGGCGATCCCCAAGGGAACGCAGGACTTCCACGCACTCGCGCACTCCCTCTTCTAGATTTTCCAAAGCCCCAAGGCGGTGCAGGACTGCGAGCATGGGGAAGAAGAGGGAGCATGGGGAAGAAGAGGTATCCCAGGGCCGCGCGGGGCGGGAAGCCAGGAGGGATGCGTACCAGAGGGACCCCATCCCGCTGGGCCATCTCGGCGAGCTTTCCTCCCGAGGTGATGGCCACGGGGGAAGCTCCTTGGTCCCGAGCCATCTGGTAAGCAGCGAGGGTCTCCTCGGTATTCCCCGAATAGCTCACGGCGAAGGCAAGGGTCCCCGGGCCGATCCACCGGGGCACCTTGTAGTCCTTCACCACCACGACAGGGATCCTGCCTTCCCCTGCCAGCAGGGTCCTCAGTAAATCCCCGCCGATCCCGGATCCCCCCATCCCGAGAACCGCCACAGCGCTGGGGGGCGAAGGGTGTGGAGGAAGAAATCCCCGCCGATCCCGGAGCCCCCCATTCCGAGAACCGCCACAGCGCTGGGGGGCGAAGGGTGTGGAGGAAGCTCCGCCTCCTTCCCTGCCTCCCAACCTGCCAGGACCTGGTCTGGAAGGCCGAGGACCAAATCCAGCATGTCCTGCGGGTCGCGGACCTTCCGAACAACGGGGTCGTCAAGGATCTCACGTGCCATAACGAGGTATGAGGTTCAACTCGGATTCCCCAGTTCCCTGCAGGAGCGTCTTTTTATGCGGCGAATTCTCTCCCCAAAGGTCCCAGGGCCTTGAAACCACGGGAATAGCTCGATGAGGCCGAGGAAACCGCCACCTTCCCGACAGCGAATGGGGCGCCCGCCGATCCGCTGGTCTATCTACAAGGCGATGATTCGGAAGCGCCTCCGGGGGAAACGCCCCAAACAGCAGAAGCCCATCCTGCGCGGCTCCCAGGTTGGGCGCCTCGTGGCCCTGCGCGAGACCATCAAGGAGGAGGCGGTGCGGCTCTCGCGCCAAAGACTCCAGGCACTCCTTCGCTATATGGAGAATCGACGCGCCCGGCGGCTGGGCGATCAGGCGACAAGCCCTTCCCCTCCGCGACCGATCCCTGAGATGATCTGGCCAGAGCTGTACCGCGAGGTGATCTGGCGGGTCGGGATCCTTCCCTTAGAGGACGCCGAGGCCGTCGTCCGGTTCATCGAGCGCATGAAGAGGCCCAGGAAGCTCGAGAAACCAGTGCGCCCACCCCAGAGGGGGATAGGGAAACCTCTAACCAGTGCGCCCACCCCAGAGGGGGATAGGGAAACCTCTTCCCAGGCGGTACACGCTGAAAGCCCCTCTCGCCACTATCGCCGAGCTGACGGCAAAGAGGGAAGACTAGCCGTTTCCATCATGCCCCCTCCCTCTCCTGGCAACCTTCGCCATTGCCCGCATGGACGCCTTCATCCACGACATGGTGGTAGATATTCGGCTCGGGGATATACCAGGAAGGGTTGGCCGAACTCATACCACAAGGTCGGCTTCAAACACAGTTGCTTGATGCAGCAAGATGGTGTAGAATTTTGGTGCATTGGAGGTGAATTATGGCGAGGTTCTCAATCACGGTGGAGCCGGAGCTGCTCGAGGAGGCGATGAAGCTGGCCGGAGTGAAGCGAAAACGGGAGGTGATTGAGCTGGCCCTGCGGGAGTTCGTGCGCAAGCACCGATTGGCAAATTTGCAAAACCTCGTGGGGTCAGGCCTAGTGGAGTGGACCCCTGAGGGACTCGCAAAATGGCGAGAAGCGGCTAAGGAAGAGACCCCGTGAAGGAGACCCAGATCAGTGGCATCTTAATCGACACATCCGTCTGGGTCCGCTACCTCCGTCCCCAAGGTTATGAAAAGCTTAAGGCCGAGGTTGAGAAAGTCCTCGCGGCCGGAGTGGCCTTCACCTGCTGGGTGGTGAAGGCGGAGCTCCTCGTCGGGGCCAAGGATGAGAAGGCTTTCGAACAACTCCTGTCCGGACTACACCAAGGATGAGAAGGCTTTCGAACAACTCCTGTCCGGACTACAGGCCTTGGAAGAGGTGGCCCTCAGCCCGGAGCTGTGGAAAGCTGCGGCTAGGCTAGGCCATCTTCTGCGGCGCCAGGGGTTCATCATCCCGCTCCCGGACCTCCTCATCGCCCAGGCCGCGATTTTCGCCGGGCTAGAGCTCTGGCATGCCGATGAGCATTTCGAGCGGATTCAACAGGCAAGCTCCTTGAGAACCCGATCGTTCCTTGCGCCTGACGGGTCGTGATCCCGAAGTTTCCTCACCCTAGCCGCATGGCGCAAGAACTTTCTCAGCTTTTTGGCAGGCCGGGGTGGACCTGGTACTCCGAAATGGCCTTAAACCGGCCATTCGCGACGCTGTCCTGCGCGAGGAGCAGGTCATCTATGCGGCCTGAACGCTTGTACCTGACCGACATTCTTCAGGCTGCCGATGCGATTGAGCGGTTTCTGATGGCTCAGAGCCTACCTGGCCGTCCACGAGCGGTGATATAATGGCAGCGAAGGGAATTGAGCGGTTTCTGATGGCTCAGAGCCTACCTGGCCGTCCACGAGCGGTGATATAATGGCAGCGAAGGGACTATGACGTACACGCTCGCTTCCCCCATCATCGAGGAGATCCGCGAGGTCACCGGCGGCCAGCCGGTGGTCGTGGCATTCAGCGGAGGGCTCGACAGCACCACAGTTGCGGCCTTGGCCAAGGAAGCCCTCGGGCCGGACCGTGTCCTGCTCGTCACCGTGAACATGGGGATGTACAACTACCGCCGGGGCAACGAGATCGTCCTGGAGATGGCAGAGCGTCTTGGCCTCCAGCAGCGCTGCCTCCTTGGGCAGTTCATGCAGGACCGCATCCAGCGCTTTGGACCTGCCTGCAACCGGTGCACGAGGGAGATCAAGCTGGGGATGGTGAAGCGCGCCGCCCAGGGCCGCCTCGTCCTCACAGGAGCGAACCGCAGCGACACGTGGGGGCAGATGGGGCTGAAGCTCTGCAACGGCTACTACGCTCCCCTCCTTGAATACGACAAACCGCAGATTCGCCAGATTGCCCAGGAGTTGGGCATCACGCCTCCAAAGATTGGGGAGAGCCCGGGACGGGAAGGGTGCAAGCTCAAGCACCTGTTAAAGCCGCTCGTCAACCCGGACTACCACGGGAGGGCCGTGGCCGAAGCCAACGAAGTCCTGCTCGCCGCGATCCGCAGGGAGGGATGGCCAGCGGAGCTCGCCAACGTCAAAGTCATCGGGCCCCTCTCCCGGAACATCGGCCTGGTGAACCTGCGCCCCCTCCCGCCAGAGCCCATCCGGTCTCGCATCCTCCAGGAGATCGAAGCGATCCCTGCGCTGGACGAGGTCCACCTGGTGGAGACTCCCATTCACCTCGTGATCAAAGCGAGCCCCGCCATCACCAACGATCCCCACGCGCGGTACTGGGTGCACCACGGGCGCCTCGCCCCAGATTTCGCCTTCCCCATCACGGTGGAGTGGGTCCCCAGCACCAACAACCGCCTCCACACCTTCCACGTGGTGGCGTTCGCGCCAGTGGGAGAAACGGTGAGATCTTCCCACGATGCAGGCTCCTCCCGGTTCCAGGAGCGGGATCTCGCCTGTCTCACTCCTTCAGCGCCCCAGTGAGCCCGGCGACATAGTGCTCCACGAAGAAGGAGTAGGCCAAGGCCACAGGGACCGACCCCAGAAGCGCCCCTGCCATCAAGGGTCCCCACATGTAGATATCCCCGCGAATCAGCTCCGTGACGACCCCGATGGGGATGGTCTTGTTCTGGGGGGAGGAGAGGAAGACCAGGGCGTAAAGGAACTCGTTCCAGGATAAGGTGAAGGAGAAGATCAACACGGAGAGGATCCCCGGCAAAGAGAGGGGGAGGGTGATCCGCACCAGAACCTGGATCCTGCTCGCCCCATCGATCATGGCGCACTCCTCGATCTCGTGGGGGATGGACTTGAAGTAGCCCATCAACAGCCAGGTCCCGAAGGGGATCAGGAACGTCGGATAAATCAAGATCAGGGCAAGGTGCTTGTCCCAGAGCCCCAGCCGGAAGATGATCGCCGCCAGGGGGATGAACAGGATAATCTGGGGCACCAAGTAGGTCATGAAGATGGAGACACCGATGGTAGCCGAGCCGCGGAAGCGCAGGCGCTGGATGGCGTAGGCCGCAAGGAGGGAGGCAACTAGCGAGATCGCCGTCGCCCCGCCTGAGATAATCAGGGTATTCCAGAGCCACTTGAGGAAGTCCGTCTGGCCCAAGAGATAGCGGAAGTGGTCAAGTGTGGGATGATTGACCCACAAGGGATTGAAGCGCACGCTGATCAATTCGGAGTCCGGTTTGATCGCCGTCACCAACATCCAGTAAAAGGGGAAGAGCAGGAAGAGGAGGAAGAACCACAGGGGAAGGTAAAAGTGGATTGTCCGCTGCCAAACCTTCGCCATCCTCTCACTCCCTGCGCAGGTAGCGGAAGGCCACGATGACGCAGATCAGGAGCACAGGGAAGATGAAGTTGGCGATGGCTGCCCCTTCTCCCATCTGCCCTCCCTGGATAGCCCGCTGGTAGGCCAGCGTCCCGTAGAGGTGCGTTGCGTTGGCCGGCCCTCCACGGGTCAGGATGTAGATGAGCTGGAAGTCGGCGAACGTCCAGATCACCGAGAACACGGTGACGACGGCGGTGAGGGGGAGGAGGAGCGGCCAGGTGATGTGGCGGAACTGGCTCCACCCGGTTGCTCCGTCGATCTGCGCAGCCTCGTACAGGTGGGGCGGGATCGTCTGGAGCCCGGCTAGGAGGCCGATGGCGAAGAAGGGGACGCCTCGCCAGATATTGGCCACAATGACAGACCACCGCGCCAGCCAGGGCTCCCCCAGGAAGTTGATGTTCTGCTGGATGAGCCCGGCTTGTCTGAGGAGCCAGCTGACCACGCTGAACTGGGCATCGTAGATCCACCACCAGGCGATGGCGGAAAGGGCCGTGGGGACAATCCAGGGGAGCAAGACAATAGCCCGCACAAGGCCCTTCCCCCAGAACTCCCGGTTCAGCACAATGGCCAGCGCAAGGCCCAGGATCAGCTTGAAAGCCACGGCGACGGCTTGAAAGCCACGGCGACGATGGTGTAAAGGAAGGTGTTGAAGGTCACGAGCCAGAAGAGGGAGTCCTTCAATAGGCTGGCGTAGTGTGCGATCCCGATGAAGGCACCCCTCCGGCCGATCATGGCATCGGTGAAGCTCAACCAAAGGCCAAGGAAGAAGGGGTAGGCGAGGAAGAGGGCGAGGATCAGGAGGGCGGGGAGGATGAACAGGGCCCCGAGGAGGTTCCGATCCTCCAGCGCCCGCCACAGGCCCCCGCGGATGCGCCGGATCGTCTCCACGGCTGTAATGTCGAGGGATCTCGCCGCCATGGCATGCACGCTCCTGGAGGGCCGCCCCCCAGGAGGCGGCCCTCCACAGCAAATCCTAAGTTTCCGACCTCACTTCCCGCTGTAGATGCGGCGCAGGCGCTCCTCTGCCCTCCGGGCCGCCCCCTGAGGAGTCCCGCCTCCCGTCAGGGCGTCCGCGAACATATCCACCACAATATACTCGGCCATGGCTGCTGCAGATTTCGGCCCAGGCGATCCTTTCCAGCTGTTCGGGAGCATTCGCGCTGTCGTCTCCCGGTATGGTGTGTGCTTGGGGTCATCGGTCCACACAGGGAGGTGGGAGTAGTACTTCAGGCTCTGGGTCACATAGCCAAGCATGGCGTTCTCCCAGGGGCCGTACTGGGCTTCCTCCATCATGAACCGCAGGTACTCCTTGGCGGCGTTGGGGTACCGGGTGTGCCGGAAGATGAACGCCTGGGTGAGGAGGTGGAGCTCCGCAGGACGCCCGAGAGGTCCCACTGGGAAGTTTGCGTGGTTGATATCTTTGGCCATCTCCTGGAGCTTGGGATCCGGGGAGTTCTTGGCAGCATAGTAGATGCTGATCCCGTTGTTGGTCAGGCTGATCTCCCCGGCCAGGAATGCCTTGTTGTTGTGGGGATCCAGCCATGAGGCTACCCCGGGGATCATGGTCTCGTACAGCGCCCGAGCTGCCTCCAGAGCGTCCCAGGTTTCCTTCCGGTTGATGGCGACAGTCTTCCCGTCTTCCTCCACGACCCTGCCACCGAACGACCACAGCCACCAGTGGGTCCAGGTGTTCCCATCGCCCACGGCGTGCCCCAGTGCGAACCCCGTCGGTCGCCCCATCTCCTTCAGCTTCTTGCACAGCTTCAGGAAGTCATCGATGGTGGAGGGGAAGCGGTCATATCCTGCCTCCCGGACCCAGCTCTCCCTGTAGGTAATGCAGGCGCCGGGAGCGCCAAAGGGGATGGCGATCCAACGCTTGAGCGCCTTACTGTATCCATAGGAGACCATCACGTCGTACCATCCGCCGTACTTCTTTCCCAGGTACTCGGCAAGGTCGGTGACATCTACCAGCTTCTCAGGGTACAGGTGAGGGTCATCGAACCACCCAAGGACGATATCTGGACCTGCACCCACACTAGCGGTCATTGCCGCCTTGGGCCGCACGTCCTCCCAGGTGATCCACTCGATGTCCACCTTGACTCCTGTCTGCTCCTCGAACTTCTTGGTGTTGGCGAGCCAGAGCTCCCGGTCCCCTTTCACGAACTCCACCCAGCGCAGGAGGCGCAGGCGCGCGCCACGCTCTACGGCGTACTTCGGCGGGGGAAGATTGGGATTGTAAGAACCAGGTGGGTGATGGGCGAAGGCCCGCTCAACGAACGAGAGGCCGCCAAGCGTGACCCCTGCTAAGCCGGCGGCACCAACCTTGAGGAACTCCCGGCGGGTGAGCTTCCCGCCATCGTCCACATCGTCTTTGCGGATTTCCTCCATATGCTTCGCCTTGCCTTCTGGGGGTATGTATTCAGGCGCGAGGATGGAGCGAGGAGGGTTTGGCTTCAGATGGAAGAAAGGTGCGAGGTGAAGACAGGACATCCCTCCTTTCGTCGCAGATTTTTTCATAATTCTTCTACCTGCTCTCCCCGAGTCCTCCCTCGCTCCCTGCCGGGTCGGCGGGGGCCCGTCCGAGTATCCGGTAGACCGGTAGAGACGATCCTCCACCTCCTGCATCGGATGCTCCAGCACCTCTGCCCACCTTCTTTGGTAGACGGGCATACCCACCATCTGCTCGAGTGCCCATTCACGGGCGAACTCGCCACTGCGGATCCCTTCCAGGGCTTCCCGCAGCATCTCCAGGAGCTCTGGCGTCACGAACCGCGGGCCCCGCGTGAGCTGGCCATACTGGCTCGTCCGGGAATGCACGCGCAACTGGCGCATGAGCCCGATCTCCGCCATGGCCCTCCCTACTTCCTCCAACTCTCCCGAAGCGTAGAGCTCGAGGAGAGCTACCTCCGGCGAGACCCCGGCGCTTGTGAGCGTCTGGTAACAAGCGCGGAGCAGGAAGAGGAACGCTCCGGCCCAGGTGTGCTCGCTGAACAGATCCACGATGGTCTCCTCCATGCAGCTCGACTCCACAGCGCATCCCCCAGGCAGGAACGCGCCGATCCCCTTGGAGATGGCCAGGGCAACCTCCCAGGCCTTCCCCGAGGCATCCTGTTCCACTCCGACCAAGACAGGAAACCCCTCCCCCCTGCGGAACCTCTCCCGCACCCCTCGCCCAATCATCCGAGGAGCGACCATAATCACGTCCACTTCTGGGGAGGGCCGGATGAAGCCATAAGCGAGGTTATAGCCGCTCGCCACATCCAGGACTTTCCCCTTCCCCATCCCAGGAGCCACGGACTCCTCGTAGACGCGGGGAGCCACTTCGTCGGGGACGAGGAGCAGGATCACATCCCCCTCTCGAGCCGCCTCAGGGATCGGCAGGACCCTCATCCCATCAGCCTCAGCCTGCTCCCACGAGGCATCCCGGATGTTCCCCACAATGACGTTGAGCCCGCTCTCTTTGAGGTTCAAGGCCTGGGCACGTCCTTGGTTCCCATACCCCACAACGGCGATCACACGGTCCTGTAGGGGATCGAGTGCAATCCCCTCACCAGTAAAGATCCTTGCCATGGGCATCCCTCCCGATGAACACCGGTACCGTGTCGAGGATGTTACGCTGCAAGCTTCGTCGCGAATAGGAGATTTCCTTGACTTCACTACGGTGATCCTCATAATGAAGTAGGATGCACCCAAACGTCTGGGTCCTTTCTTTTACCGTCGGTCTGATGTCTGCGGCCTACTATACTTGGGCCCCTCTCCTGCCCATCCACCTGAGGGAGCTTGGTGCCAGTGACTTCCAGGTAGGGCTCACCTATGCAGCGGCAACGCTCAGCCTGGCCTTGTTCCAGGTCTACGGCGGGAGGCTTGCCGACAGGTTCGGCCGCAAGCCCCTGATCACCTTCCCCACCTTTACCTTCGCTCCCTTGGCGATAGCGTTGGCCCTTGGAAGGCACTGGACCGTTGCCCTGTTGGTACTCGCGGCCATGAACGCGATGACCTCCTTGCAGATCCCCGGGTTCATCGCCCTGATGGGAGAATCGGCTCCCCCGGATCAAAAAGGGAAGGCGTTCGCGCTCTTCAACTTCTTCTGGGGGGTGGGCATTGCCGGGGGGCCTGGGATCGGCGCGTTCCTCGTCGGGTCTCTGGGCGTCCGGGGCCTTATGCTCCTGACGGCAGGGATGTCCCTCCTCATGGGGTTCACCAGGCTCTGGTTGCTCCAGGAGCCCGCCCGCAAGGAGGAAGCAAGCCCAATCTCCCTCAGGACGCTCATGCGGGAGAGATCGCTGTATCCCATTGTGATCCTTCTGAGCCTCATTGGCGTTGTCTTCTCCCTGACGATCATGGGGCCGTTCGTCCCCCTCTATGCCCGCGACGTCCTCTCGCTTG
This sequence comes from bacterium, assembly GCA_030550015.1. Lineage (GTDB taxonomy): Bacteria > Sysuimicrobiota > Sysuimicrobiia > Sysuimicrobiales > Thermofontiviventaceae > Thermofontivivens > Thermofontivivens primus. Next base: position 18,232 of record JAUQQG010000047.1, read on the forward strand.
GGGAGAAGGAGATCAACCTCCTCTACTCAGTTGGTGCCTTCGCTGCCCTCATAGGGCCATTTCTCGGCGGGATCGTGATCGACCGCTACACGAGCCGCGCTGGCCTCGGTTTAGGACTTGCGGGCCACCTCGGGCTCCTCCTCCTTTGGATGGGCTCCAGGAGGACGTTTTCCACCTTGCTTTCCTTCGCCGGGAGCTACATCTTCCTCCAAGTCACCTGGACAGCGTACGATACCTTCCTCAGCGACGTTGCAGCGGCAAAAGGAGGAGGATCGGTGATCGGCCTCATCGGGACTCTCACTTCCTCGATGGGGGCCTTGGGGCCTCCCCTCGGCGGGCTGGTCCGGGACTCCTGGGGGCCAGGAGCGGTATTCTGGCTGGCAACGGCCCTGGGGGTTTTGGCCATTGGAGGGCTGAGAGTCGTTCCGGGGGAGGTCTTCTCCTCAAGCTCCAGGCAGGCTCAAGAAGAGGTTGCAGGTCCAAGCCCAAAGCGGTAGAACTGTGGTAGGGGCGAATGGAGCATGGTTACAGCTCTTGAGGAAAGCCGCACGACCCTGGCGGCCCACATCAAGGAGAGGGCCAGGTCCTTGGGCTTCGATCTCGTGGGCATCACCTCAGCCGACCCCCTCCCAGACCATGGAGAGCACCTAGCGGACTGGCTTTCGCGCGGGTTCCACGGCCAGATGGCGTACATGGCGCGCAAGGCTCAAAAGGCGGCGGATCCCCGTGCGGTCGTTCCAGAGGCACAGTCGGTCATTGTGGTGGGGATGTACTACCGGGCCCGAGAGGAGGAACCACCCCAGGGTACACTGCGCGGGCAGGTTTCCTGCTATGCGTGGGGAGAAGACTATCACCTGGTCATGGGGCGCCGTCTTGAAGCGCTGGCGGCGTACCTGAAGGAAAAGGGAGCAAAGACTGCCCGCTGGTATGTGGATACGGGTCCCCTGCTCGACAGAGCGCTGGCTCAAAGGGCCGGGATCGGCTGGTTCGGCAAGAACACCACGATCATTTCCCGCCCATACGGGTCGTGGATCTTCCTCGGCCTCCTGCTCACGGATCTGGAATTGAGCTGCGACGAACCAGCATTCGGAGATTGCGGCTTGTGCGCGCTCTGTATGGAACAGTGCCCAACAGGCGCCATCCTCGCCCCCTACCTCCTCGACGCGCGCCGGTGCATCTCCTACCTCACCATCGAGCACCGAGGGTGGATCCCAAGGGATCTGAGGCCTCTCATAGGGAACATGATCTTCGGGTGCGACATCTGCCAGGAGGTTTGCCCCTGGAACAGGACCCACGCTCCCACTCTACACCCCGAGTTCCAGCCACGGCCTGAGGTGGCTACTCCAGAACTCCTCCCCCTCCTGCACATCACTGAGGAAGAGTTCCAGGTGCGGTTCCGGGGGACAGCCATCAAGCGGACGAAACGCTCGGGCCTCCGCCGCAACGTAGCTGTGGCCCTGGGAAACCTGAGGGATCCCCAGGCCGTCCCTGCACTGGTGCGCGCCCTCTCCGATCCAGACCCAATCGTCCGGGGACACGCCGCCTTCTGGACCAACCCGTGCCCCCTTGGACGCCGTGCGGTACATCACCAATAAATCCTCAGGCCGCCTCGGAGCCTATATCGCCGAGGAGGCGCTGCAGCGGGGAGCTTCTGTGACGTTCGTGTACGGGCGCCCAAGCGCCGTCCCGGTTGTGCGGGGAGGGTATCGGGATCACCTCTTCCTGATTGCCATCGAGACGGTAGAAGACCTCATCCGGGCCTTCCAGCAGGAGCTCCCCGGGGGTCGGTACGACGCGGTGATCCACCTCATGGCAGTGCTGGATTTCGCCCCCGCTGAAGTCTCTCAGGAGAAGACCACCTCTGACCTCCAGGAATGGGTGGTCCGGTTGGTCCCTACCCCGAAGGCCATCAAGCTCGTCAAGGAGCTGGCTCCGGAGACCTTCCTGGTTGGATTCAAGCTGGAGGTGGGCAAGCCCATCGAGGAGCTTGTGGCCATCGCCTACGACTCCTTGAAGAGGAATCGCTGCGACCTCGTCGTGGCCAACGATCTGCGGGAGATCGAGGCAGGACGCCACACGGGCTACTTCGTGACCCCTGAAGGGACCGTCGCCCGCGTGGTCGTAGGCAAGGAGGCCATCGCCAAGGCCCTTCTGGACTACATCGAGGAGAAGCTCACCGCCAAAAGGTTGACGCAGGGGGAGGGGTAGGTATAATTATTAAAGTAGACGAGCGGGCGTAGCTCACCTGGTAGAGCACCAGCTTCCCAAGCTGGGGGTCGCGGGTTCGAGTCCCGTCGCCCGCTCCATTTTTTGTTTTCAAAGG
>JAUQQG010000046.1 GCA_030550015.1 bacterium
AATAAGAAGATCTTCTTCATCCACTACCTCAGCCCAGAAGATTTTGCACAACGTCTCGCCACTGGCGACTGGGACCTGGCAACTGGCATTGGCGCGCCCGGCCGGAATCGAACCGGCGGCCGTCGCTCGCGACGCCCTCTCGGGCTGCTCGCTCCTCCTAGGGGTGGCCGCGGCTTACGCCGCTACCCCTAGGACGCGCACAAAGCAGCGCTGTCACCCCATTCGGTACAGTGGGGGAGTCCCTCCCCCACATCCCCCTCAGGTCGTGGGTTCTCTCCTCTCCCCGAGAAGGTACCACAGAGCACCCTTGGGTCCACGTAGAATCCTTGGCGCGCCCGGCGGGACTTGAACCCACGACCTTGGGCTCCGCAGGCCCACGCTCTATCCAGCTGAGCTACGGGCGCGTCCTAGGGTCATTCTACCAAGGAGCGTCGGAGTAGTAAAGGCACACCGGAGTTCGAAACTGGCGGTGGGGGTGGGATTCGAACCCACGGAGCAGGTTTTCGCCCGCTCAGCCGCTTAGCAGGCGGCTACCTTCAACCACTCGGTCACCCCACCTTATCGAGGGTCTATTCCTGCGGGGATGCGATCCGTGGCTCTATGGTAGCATATCCTCTGCCCATGTCAACCAGCCCTGGAACGGTACCTTTCCCCAAACCGTTCCAGGATGAGGGCAATGTGCATGATGCCCTCGAAGAAATCCCGAAGACGGAGGTTCTCATTTGGCGCATGAATGTTGGCACCTGCGTATCCCACACCCACCCCCACGGCGGGGGTCCCGAACTGGGTACATAGCACATGCATGGGACCAGTGGCTGCCATCAGGGGTAGGATGAAGGGTTCCTTCTGGTAGACCTCCCGAGCTGTCTCTACGGCGACCTGCACGATCTCCGCATCGAAGGGCGTTTTCGCTGGGTTCTCGATCCCAAGCGGACGGACCTTGATATCCTCAAAGCCATAGCGAGCGAGGTGCGCTTTGATTAACCCTAGGACCTCCTCTGCATCCTGATTGGGAACGAGGCGGAAGTCCACTTTTGCCATGGCCCACCTGGGGAGCACAGTTTTGGACCCCTGTCCGGTATAGCCGCTGACCAGCCCGCAGATCGTGCATGTAGGCTCGTAGAGATGGCGGACGAGCAGGTCAAGGCCGTGTTGGTCCAACAAGAACGCGTCGATCCCCAGATCACGGCGGAGCATCTCCTCGTCCCGGCTTTCAGCGATCCGGCGGAGCTGGTTGAGCTCTTCCGGTGCGGGAGCGACCACACGGTCGTAGAATCCTTCGATACGGATACGCTCCCCTGGATCCTTGAATGTGGAGAGGGCCCAGACAAGGCGCCATGCGGGATTTGGAACGATCGTCGCCATGGAGGAATGGAGATCCCGGTTGGCGCCTTCGGCCTCAAGCTCAATGTAGCAGATCCCCTTTACCCCGAGGTAGATGTTCAGGGTATCGGTATGGTCCTTGGATCCTGATTCCCAGATGCACGCATCTGCTTGAACGAGATCCCGGTGCTCCCTCACAATCCAAGGAAGATGCGGGCTCCCAATCTCCTCTTCTCCTTCCACGAGGAACTTCACAGTACAGGGAAGCTCTCCCTCAGTACGGAGCCACGCCTCCACCGCGGCCATGCGGGCGACAATGTTTCCCTTGGTATCCACGGCGCCTCGCGCATAGAGGTTGCCAGAACGAATCTCTGCAGAAAAGGGGTCGCTCTCCCATTCCTCCAGGGGTTCAGGGGGTTGTACGTCGTAATGATTGTAAAAGAGGAGAGTCCGACTGCTCCGGCCGCGAACTTCACTGTACACTAGAGGCGGCCCGCCGGGGATGGGGATCAGACGAGCAGGAATGCCACACTCCTCCATTTGGGAGACAAGGAGGTGTGCTGTCTCCACGAGCCCGACACCCTGAGCGGAGATACTAGGTTGACGGCAGAGACGCTGGAGCTTGTGGACAAATCGATCCCGGTGATCGGTGATATAGGCCAGGACGTGTTTCATGGAGACCTCCTTGGAAGGAGAATTTGCCAGCCAAAGTGAGGTTCCTCTATTCTTTGGAGGGAGGCCCATGGAGTGGCGGCGGATCAAAGGTGTCATCCTGGATATGGACGGTGTCCTCTATAGGGGGAGCACTCCTCTCCCTGGGGCAAAGGACCTCATTGAGTTTTTCCAAAAAGTAGGGATGAAATACGTCCTGGCCACGAACAACTCCGCTCGCACACCTCGTCAGTACCAGCATCACCTCCGGACGATGGGGATCGAGGTTCCTGAAGAGCATATCCTCACTTCTGGGAGGGTTGCCGCATGGTACCTGAAGCGGCTCGCACCCCAGGGAGGGACAGTCTTTGTAATTGGGGAAGAAGGGTTGCTCCAGGAGATCGCCGCCGCGGGATTTACCCTAACCACAGAAGACCCCCAGTTCGTTGTTTGCGGCATTGACCGTGGGTTAACCTACGAGAAACTTGCGATCGCTTGCCGGGCCATCGCCCGCGGGGCAAAGTTCATCGGGACCAACGCGGATCCCATCCTACCCACGGAGGATGGATTCATCCCAGGAAGTGGAGCGATCCTCGCTGCGATCACAAGAGCCACCGGCGTGGAACCTCTCGTCCTCGGGAAACCCGAGGCGCCTCTGGTGGAGATGGCATTGGAACGTCTGGGTACGGCCCCGGAGGCCACTGCGATCATCGGGGACCAGCTGGGAACAGACATCCTCGGAGGGAAACGCCTAGGCCTAGTCACCATCCTAGTCCTTTCTGGCGTCTCCCGTCCTGAACAGATCGTAGAGCTAGGAATTACCCCTGAACTCGTGGTCACTGGCCTGCCGGAGCTTTTAGAGCTCTGGAAGCGCGGGATCTCCTGAGGAGTCCAGCGAAAGCCTCCGGCAAGATGTTGCCTAGAGACCCGAGGGCGAGGCTAAATTCATTCACCGAGCACCCCCACTGATCGGCTGAATGGCTTTGGAGTCCTGCGCGTTGACGCGATTTCGGCGCCTGTGCTAAGATGTACTCACCTACGAGGGAGATGGAGATGGCAGTAGAGAAGCAGGAGTACGTCAAGGCAATCCCTCCCAAAGAGAACCTCTCTGAATGGTACACCGCTGTCGTCCTAAAGGCGGAGCTGGCCGATTACGCCCCTGTGCGGGGATGTATGGTCATCCGGCCATATGGGTATGCGATCTGGGAGTTGATGCAGCAGGAGCTAGACAGGCGGTTCAAGGAGACGGGCCATAAGAACGCCTACTTTCCCCTGTTCATCCCAGAAAGCCTCCTCCAGAAGGAAGCTGAACACGTGGCAGGGTTCGCTCCCCAAGTCGCTTGGGTCACCCAGGGTGGGCAGGAAACCCTGACGGAGCGCCTTGCAGTCCGTCCAACCTCTGAGGCGATCATCTGCACCATGTACGCGAAGTGGATCCAGTCGTACCGGGATCTCCCCGTGTTGCTCCTCCAGTGGAACAACGTCGTCCGGTGGGAACGGTCCACGCGGCTTTTCCTACGCACCATGGAGTTCCTCTGGCATGAGGGGCACACCGTGCACAGGACCGCGGAGGAGGCCGACCAAGAGGCACGTCTCATCCTGCGCATCTATCAGGAGTTCATCGAAGGCTGGCTGGCGATCCCTGTCCTGGTGGGGAAGAAGACCGACAGTGAGAAGTTCGCTGGTGCCGATTATACCTACACCCTGGAAGTCCTCATGCCAGATGGGCAGGCCCTCCAGGCAGGGACCTCGCACTTCCTGGGCCAGAACTTCAGCAAGGCGTTTGGGATCAAGTTCCTGGACAGGGACAACCAGGAGAAGTACCCCTGGCAGACCTCCTGGGCTGTGACAACCCGACTCATCGGTGCCCTCATTATGATCCACGGGGATGACCGGGGGTTGGTCTTGCCTCCTAAGGTTGCACCCTACCAAGTTGTCATCGTCCCCATCTTTTATGAAGATCAGCAAAATGTCCTCGAAAAAGCACGCGAGCTGGCGCAACGCCTCGCCGGGCGTTTCCGGGTTCACCTCGATGATCGCCCAGAGTATACACCGGGTTGGAAGTTTAACGACTGGGAGATGCGCGGCGTGCCCGTTCGCCTGGAAGTGGGCCCCCGGGATGTAGCCAAGGGGCAAGTCGTCCTTGTTCCTCGCGTGGGGAATGGGAAAGTGAGCGTTCCCGAGGCAGAGGTAGAAGTGCAGGTGGGACGCATGCTGGACGAGGTACAGGCGCAGCTGTTCAAGCGGGCGAAGGCCTTCCTGGACAGCCGCATCTTCCCGGCGAGTACAGTGGAGGAAGTGGAAGAGATCATGACGGTGAAGAAAGGGTTTGCCAAGGTCCTCTGGTGCGGGAAGCTGGTGTGTGAAGAGACCCTCCGAGATCGCACAGGAGCGTCCCCCCGCGTGATCCCCCTCGATGAATCTGAAACCGGCTCCTGTGTAGTCTGCGGCCAGCCTGCAGGGATCCTCGTTTACTACGCCCGCGCGTACTGAATTCCGTTCGTCGAGTCTCTCGCGTTGATCGCATCCATTGCGTGAATGAAGTTAACCCAGGAACGCAATGAACGCGAGGAACGCAAAGGACGCTAGAAGAGAGTCATCTGAGCAGGTTGAGCCGGGTGCGTCCCTCCTTCTTCCTCCTCTTTCTCCCCGAACAGGTGGATCTCCCCGTAGACACCGTCATAGCCTGGGAGGATCCTTACCTTCCCCTCGCGCATCCTCCGGATCCCCTCCACGATGCGCGGGGATGTGACCCGGGCGATCTCCTCCAGAGGAACATCCATGAGGACAGGGAATTCACCCCCGAAGGCTCGACAGAGTTTGAGGTACTCCTCGCGGACTCCTGCAGTGCCCGGTTGCGCCCCTACGGCCTCGGCAATGATCTCCTCCAGCGGGATGAGGTTCCGATATGGGATGGCCTTCTCCGGAACGAACCCTTCTTCCCGGTCTGCAAGTTGCTCCACGCGATGCATCACACCTACGGTGAGAGGGCGTTGGCAGACTGGACACAGGCCGTTCAGGGCCTTCGTCTCCTTGGGAGAGAGTCGCTGCTGGCAGTTGCGGTGGCCGTCGTAATGGTACTTCCCCTCTTCTGGGAAGAACTCTACGGTAAACAGGAAGCGGGATCGGTCTTTCTCCTTGAGAATGCGGGCAAGCTCGAAGTAATCGAGTTCCGCATCGAACACGTTGGCCTCGCGCCCAAGTTTAGCCGGGGAGTGGGCGTCAGAGTTGCTCACCAGGACGACCCGATCTAGCTGAGAAAGCCGCCAGTTCATGGGAGGGTCGCTGGAGAGACCTGTCTCGATAGCGTAGATGTGTTTGGTCTGGTCCCGGAAGCACTCCTCCAAAGAGTCGAACCCGGAGTTGCTCCCGAACAGCGAGAACCAGGGAGTCCAGGCATGCGCAGGGATAATCAGGATATCCGGGGAGAGCTCCACGAGGTACTCCACCATCTTATCCGAGGGGAGGGTCAAAGTGGGGCGCCCATCTGCCATAAGGCTTCCGAATCGCCCGAGCACAGCATTGATACGGTCCACGAGCTCAAACGAGGGTGCGAGGATGATGTTGTGGATCTTCCGGAGTCGCCCGTCCTGGGGGTAGATGTTCGAAACCTCTACGGTGAGCATGAAATGGATACCATCGTAGGCATACAGCCCGGGTGCAGCTGGCTGGAGCTTAGAACGCAATTCCCGCAGCCATATGGGATGGGTGAAGTCCCCTGTCCCCACGAGGTTGATCCCCTTCAGCTTGCACCACCTCGCCAGGTTCTCCACGTCCATATCCTTACTCGTTGCTCTGCTGTGCTTGGAATGCAGGTGGAGATCGGCAATGATCCGCATCGCGGTGCCTCCTTAAGTACTCCTTTTGCCATTCGCATCTTGCCGCCCATTCTCCTGCTTTGAAAGCACGCTCTCCTCCCCCAAAGTGAAACCCCGGTATTTGCACACGCTCGTCCAGTGCGCTACACTGGGAGGTGTGAAAGGATTCTCTCCTTGGAGCCATTCCACAGAACCGACAGAGGACTTCCTCGATGCATACTCTCAGGCCGTGATCCACGTTGTGGAGCGCGTTGGTCCTTCTGTCGTGCGGATTACCATGGCTCGCGGAGTACGCACCCCTTGGGGGAGATACGGAGAGCTCCAGGGCGTGGGGTCCGGTGTCATCATCGCGCCCGACGGGTTCATCCTCACCAACAACCACGTGGTGGAGGAGGCGCAGGAGATCGAGGTCCTTCTCGCCGATGGACACCAGTACACCGCTGAGATCGTGGGAACCGACCCGCATACCGATCTCGCCGTCGTGCGCATCCCCGCCTCAGGGCTCCCCGCTGCGACAATGGGGGATTCAGACAGGTTGCGAGTCGGCCAGCTCGTCATCGCCATCGGGAATCCCCTGGGTTTCCAATTCACCGTCACGACAGGCGTGGTGAGCGCCCTTGGGCGTGCGCTGCGCTCCCAGACAGGGCGCCTCATTGAGAACGTAATCCAGACCGATGCCGCCCTTAACCCTGGTAGCTCCGGAGGTCCACTCGTGGATTCCCGCGCAAGAGTCGTGGGGATCAACACCGCGATCATCGCTCCGGCCCAGGGAATCTGCTTCGCTATTCCCTCCAACACAGCAAGGTGGGTTGCGGGACAGCTCATCACTGAGGGGAAGGTCCATCGCGCTTACCTTGGCATCGTGGGGCAAACGATCCGGCTCCCCCGCCACCTCGTCATTGGCCACAGGATCTCCCAGGAGACGGGCGTGGCTGTCGTTGCCATCGCCCCTGGGAGCCCAGCAGCCGCAAGTGACCTGTGGGAGGGGGATATCATCGTCGCGTTGAACCAAGATCCAGTGGCGACCATCGACGCCCTCCAGAAGGTCCTGGCGCGAACGCCTGTCGGGACAAAGGTTTCCTTATCGGTCCTGCGAGGCGACAAGAAGTTGGAGATCCCGGTGCAGCTTGCCGAGGCTCCTGATTGACCAAATTTATAGCCACACGCGCACGAACCCCAGGAGGAACCTCGAGAGGATCCATGCCAGAGACCTGTCCCGGAGTCCGATTCTCAGGCTGTGGAGCAACACGGGGACGAGGACCCGAGACTGGTAGGCGGTATCCCCGAATACCTCCAAGGCTTCACGGAGACCTTCCTCCCTCGAGAGGAGGTCAATGGCAGCATCGATTTCCTCATCGCTGAGCTGGTTCAAGATGGACCGGACAAGCGAAGTAAACCAGATCTCCCGACCGAACCGCCTTCTCCAGGAGCGTTCATAATCACGGAGGGCACCCCGATCGCCCTTCACATAGCGCGCTGCTGCACTCGCCGCAAGTTCCCCTGCTACCATGGCGAAATAGATTCCTCCACCCGAGGTAGCCTTCACCTGTGCTGCAGCATCGCCAACGAGAAGCATACCCGGGAAGAACGACGGCCTCCTTGCTCCCAGGATGGGGATCCGCCCGGCCAGCTTGTGTTCAACCCGGATTCCCTTGAGTTTCTTCCTGGCGATGGGATGCTCGTGGATGAATCGCTCCAGATAATACACAGGTTTGTGCGCCGTATAGGTAGGGTCCACACAGAGCCCAACCCTCGCCCGTTGGCCCCCCAAAGGCATGATCCAGGCAAAGAAGCCGGGCGCAAAATCCTTCCCAAAATAGAGCTCGGGTGCATCCTCCGACTCCACCGTTGCGCCCTCTACTTGATACTGCAGCCCAAGCACCCACCGACGTTCAAGACGGTACCCGAGGCTCAATGGGAGGTTTGGAGAAGCGCCCTCCGCATCCACCACGATCCTTCCACGGATGGCAAACGGACGCCCGTTCCTCTCACCTGAGACTTCCATCCCGTCGTTGACCAATCGGACCCCCAAGGCCCTGGCACCGGTCATCAGGTCGGCGCCTGCTTCCAGAGCTGTCTCTGCCAGTTTTTGGTCGAAACGGTCCCGGTCGACGATATAGGAATCCACCGCACGCCGGCGAAGGAACGCCTTCCCTCCCTTAGGACCATAGAGAATAGCTGCGCTGACGGCGTTCACCACGATGCCCGGCGGGAGCGCGAACTCTTCGAACGCGTGGTGCGTGAGCTTTCCGGTGCAGTGCGTGGGCCGGCCGATCTCTTGGTGCTCCTCCAGGATGAGGGTTCGAAGCCCCCGTAAGGAGGCCGCTCTCGCGGCGGTAACCCCTCCTGGTCCAGCTCCAACCACAATCACATCGTAGTCCACGAATTCATCCTATTCGGGATCTACTGAAGCGACCCCTGCGGGATCCCCCATGCCGCCCAGGGGGAAGTTGGAGCTGGCTAGAGGAAAATCTTCGGCGTTCCCGAAATGCCAGGAACTGGAAGAACGAAGAGTGGTATGATGCGAAGGCACCTCCAACTCTTGAGCCTCCTTGTCGTGGTCGGGTTCCTCCTGGGAGCATGTCTTCCTATGACGGTTCCCCCCTCGCCCCTCCCTTTCTGTCGCGATCTCCCCAGGCTCGAGTTACGCAGGGCGCAGGTCCAATTCCTTCAGGGGGACCGGAGGGTGACCGTCCAGGTCGAAGTTGCAGATACCCCGGAAGCGAGGGAGCTTGGGTTGATGTGTCGGACTTCCCTCCCGAAGGACGCGGGCATGCTTTTTCTCTTCGAGGAATCCAGGCCGTGGGCGTTCTGGATGAAGAACACCCTCATTCCCCTCTCCATCGCGTTCGTCGAGGAGAGCGGGCGCGTCGTGGACATTCAGGACATGGATGTAGAGGCTGATCCCACGAATCCCGTCAGAACCTATGCCCCTCCCGTACCCGTGCGATACGCCGTGGAGGTGAATAGGAGCTTCTTCCGGCGGTCGGGGATCACTGTGGGGGCGAGAATGAAGATCCTCTGGTGATCCAGATTTCCCGGAACGCCTCACCATAGGGGACGCCAATCTTTGTTCCATTCCGCCTAGCCAACCCTCGGAGGATCCGTACGGCGAGCCTCCCCCGTACCCCGTGGAATTGGCTCCTGTGCGCAGTGAGCGCCTTCCAGCGCAGGCTCATGACAGGGGTGGTGTCCACCACAACGTTTGGGCGGCGTGTGCTGAAGCAAAGAACCCTGGGGATGCCTACCTCCCTTGCAGCCGAAAGGACAGCACGCCCAACGGCAAGGTGATCCCGGATCTCTAAGTGGGAGGGCTCCTCTCCATCGAAAGTCACCACGAGGTCTGGGGCGAACCGTTGCATCATCTCCCTCAGCTGAGAAACCAGGTTCCGCCAATCCAGGAGGCCGTCCGGATGCCTGAGGAAGATCACCTCCTTGATCCCCAGGATCCTGGCACTTCTTCGTTGCTCCTCCTCACGCAGACGCACTAGCCGCCCCCCTTTCCCATTGAGAGGGTTAGGAATGAGGCGCCGCCCAAATTGGTAGTAAATCTTTCCCCCATCTGCGCAGATCACAAGGGTGACAGGAACCCCCAAGCGCGTGAGCGTTGCCACACTCCCTCCGCAGTACACCTCGGCATCATCAGGATGGGCAACGACCACCAGTGCTCGCTGGACTCCTTTCAGACTTCCCCGCCGGATGAGGAATCGCCCGGGTCGGACACCCCCATTGCTCACCATGAGTCGGATGAACAGAAGACCCCACAACATGAAAGAAAAGAACCCAAGAAGGATGAGGACGTTCAACGTAGGGTGCTGGAGGATGAGCTTCACCTTTCACCTCCAACGGACCAGGATTACTATCTATTATACTCGAATCAAACCTGCTACACTGGTGGAATTGTCTTGGGCATTGACGAGACTGGAACTCCCCTCTCTGGAGTGGTAAGATGTAGGATGGATTTCCGCCCCCGCCAAGCAAATGTGGCGGGGGATCCTACATCCAGGTGGCGTTCATGCCTAGGGCTCCTGTGAAAGTTTTGAAAGAGCAGCTGGCGCGTAAGTCCGCGGAACTCAGCGCCCTGCGAGAGATCAGCCGGGCGATCAGTTCTGCGCTGGACCTGGATACCACCCTCACCCTCATCACCCGGAAGACCGCCGAGGTGATGGGGATGGACTCCTGCTCTATCTACCTGCTGGACCCCCAGGGGGAGTATCTTGTATTGCGTGCAACCACCGGGCTCGCTCCTGAAGCCATTGGCCGCGCACGCCTCCGTTACGGAGAGGGCCTTACGGGGTGGGCTGCGAAAGAAGGGAAGCCCGTCGCTAGTAGCGACGCCGCCAGCGATCCCAGGTTTGTCTACCTCCCGGAGACCCAGGAGTATCATTTCAAATCCCTCCTAGCAGTTCCCCTGATCACGGGAGGGAAGGTCCTCGGGGCCATCAACGTCCAGACGACAGCATTCCACGAATATACGGAGGAAGAGGTTGAACTCCTCTCTCTCATCGCCGATATGGCCTCTGGGGCGCTGGAGAAGGCCATCCTGTACGACAACATGCGGCGTCAAATCATGGAGCTCTCCACCCTTGCGGAGATCAGTAAGACCCTTACCTCTCCGCTGTACCTAGAGGATGTCTTGAAGCTGATCATGGAGATGGCTGCGCAGATGCTCAATGCGAGGCTCTGCTCCCTCATGCTTCTGGACGAGGAGAAGGGAGAGCTTGTCCTCACGGTGAGCCAGAATGCCTCAGAGCCGTACCGGAACCGACCAAACCTAAAGGTCGGCGAGGGGATCGCGGGCCTCGCTGCTCAGACGGCGAAACCCATTGCCGTTTACGATGTCCTGGAAGACCCGCGGTTTGTGTCCAAGGAGATGGCCACCCAGGAAGGGCTCCGTGCGCTCCTTGCTGTCCCTCTGATCGTGCGGGACCACGTGATCGGCGTGTTCAATTGTTACAAAGAACACCCTCACCACTTCACAGAGGAAGAGATTCGGCTTGCCTCGACCCTAGCGAACCAGATGGCCTTAGCCATTGAAAACGCCAACCTTGTGGTCAAATCGGCGGTTGTGCGCGAGATGCACCACCGGGTAAAGAACAACCTCCAGACCATCGCCATGCTCCTCCGCCTTCAGATGCGCGATGGAAGGGACGTTTCAGGGCGGGAAGTTCTTGTGGAAACGATTAACCGCATTCTCAGCATCGCGGCGGTCCATGAGATCCTCTCGGTAGAAGGGTTCAAGTTCATCAACATCCGGGAGATGCTGGAGAAGGTCGCCCGCACCGTTGCCCAGAACATGGCCCGCCCGGACCTGGAATTGCAGATCTCCGTAAGTGGGGACGATGTGTACCTCCCCTCGCAGCAGGCCAGCTCCCTCGCGCTGGTGATCAACGAGCTCATTCAGAACGCCATTGAGCACGCCTTCAAGGAGCAGGCCAAAGGGAACGTGACGGTCACCCTGACGACACGCGGAGACCGCCTGCTGGTCGAAGTGAGGGACGATGGCGTGGGACTCCCAATTGGGTTTGATCCGGCTACGGGAAGCGACCTTGGGTTGCAGATTGTGAAGGCGCTTGTGGCAGAGGATCTGAAGGGAGAGTTCATACTGGAGCGGTGTGACCCGGGGACGAAAGCAACCATTACCCTCCCCAAGCCCAGCTTGTAAGCAGCCCCAATTCTGCTGGAGGTGCCCGCCAAGAGGCAAAAAGACTTTTGCCGGAGTGATCTAGGCCATGACGACGTTGCGTGTTCTCATCGTAGACGACGAGGCGATCATCCGGATGGGCCTCCGGGCAATGCTCGAGGAGAAGGGATATCAGGTTGTTGGGGAAGCCGGGGATGGGAGTAGAGCTGTCGAGCTAGCGCGACTCCTCAAACCCGATCTCATCTTTCTCGACATCAAGATGCCAGGGATGGACGGGATCGAGACGGCTGCTACCATCATGCAAGACCGGCCCACGCCCATTATCCTCCTGACCGCCTACAGTGACCGAAACTTGATCAACCGGGCGAAGGAAGCAGGAGTGCTGGCCTACCTGATGAAACCCTTCAAGGAAGCAGATCTGGTTCCCACCATTGAGATCGCGCTCGCCCGCTTCCAGGAGATCCAGGCGTTGCGTCGGGAGGTTGGGGACCTCAAGGAAACCCTGGAAACACGCAAACTGGTGGAGCGAGCGAAGGGAATCCTCATGAAGCGCTACGGGCTCAGCGAGGAGGAGGCCTTCCAGCGCATCCAGCGCCAGAGCCGCAACCTCCGCAAACCCATGAAGGAGATCGCCGAGGCCATCATCCTTGCCGAAGAGATTTAAGTTCAACTCACGGGATCCAGGCCTCTAAACCTTTCGCCGTCATGCCGGTTGATCTTTTGTATCCTCTTGGCCAAGTCCGATCAAATTGCCACCTACCTCCCTTGCCCCCCAGCGATGGCGCCGACGATGCGCAGGGGTTCTTTGCCAGAGATCACCTCAGGAGGGAGCGGCGCAGTGGGCCCTCGTGGGGTGAGGTCGTACTTTCCTGCGAAGAAGCGGAGGTATACGCGCAACCTTAGGATGGCTTTCTCGTCCGAGATGGGGATGGTTTCGTAGAACACGCCCTTGAGAGGTGGATAAATCTGTTCTAGCGCATCCAGGACGTCACCCAGGCTGACTGGTGCGTGGGCCGAAGAGTCCCCCCGGTCTATTTTTATCGGTACCACAGGAGCAGAGATCCCCGCCAGCCGGCGGAGGTGACCTGGTAAGACCACATGCACCAATACGGAGTTTCCCATTGCTATGGCAATGTCTGTGCCTCGACCGAAAACACCGCCGGGAGATCTTTCACCAGCGCCTTCCAAGTGTCGCCAGAATCCCGTGAAGCATAGATCTGCCCTCCAGTTGTGCCGAAGTAGATTCCGCATGGTTCCATCTGGTCCACAGCCATAGCGTCGCGCAGAACGTTCACGTAGCAGTGCCGGTCGGGCAGGCCCTTTCCAAGCGACTCCCAAGTACCGCCCCCGTCTCTACTACGCCAGACCCTGAGTGCCCCATCAATGGGATAACGGCGCTCATCGCTTGTCATGGGCACGATGTAGACGGTATCAGGGTCATGGGCGTGCACGGCGATGGGAAAACCAAAGTTTGACGGTAGGCCTTCGCTTATATCCTTCCACATCTCGCCTGCGTTATCGCTGCGATAAACTCCACCATGTTTCTGCATGAACAGGACATGGGGCCTAGCGGGGTGCAGCGCCATCTTGTGCACGCAGAATCCTGCCTCCGGCTCAGGATCGGGCGTGTAGGTGGCACGAAGGCCGCGATGGATGGGGCGCCACGTATGCCCGGTATCGTCGGAGCGGAAGGCGCCGGCGGCGGAGATGGCAACATACAAACGATGAGGGTCCACAGGGTCGGTCAGGATGGTGTGCAAGCACAGCCCACCCGCCCCCGGCGTCCACAGGTGATTGGTGGGGTGTTGTCGCAGGCTTGGGATCTCTTCCCAACGTGCGCCGCCATCGAAAGAATGGAACAGCGCGGCATCCTCAACACCCGCCAGCACCTTTTCTCCTGCGTCGCCTGGCAGGGGTGCCAGGTGCCATACTTTCCTGAACACCCACGGTGTATTTTCGCCGCCTAGGTCTTTGTGTGAAGTGAGCGGAGGTTGGTAAAGAAATTGGTTGCTCACGGTCTGCCACGTGCGGCCGCCATCCGTGCTGCGTTGGATAACCGTACCCGACCACGAGGTCCACAGGGAAGCGTAGAGACGGTCAGGGTCACTCGGGGAGGCCTGCATATGGAAGACCTGCCATCCCTCAAACAGCGGACCGGAGACCCTCCATCGCCGCCGATCAGCGCTTGAGGTGAGGATGAAGCCTCCCTTGCAGGTTCCGACCAATACGCGAATCCTCTGCATCCTCAAACCTCCCTTGGATGAGTGGAATACAAACAATAGAACGCCCGCCGGTTTGCTTTTGGAAGTTTTTAAAGAACATTCTAGACGATACTCTAGAATCCTCTTGCTTTCGTTCAACGTAGAACAGTGGCAACCTCACCTACAGTACGCGACGGGCGAATGCGAGGAGGGCAAAAAGAACGAGGGCCGATAGGACGATAGCCCCACCTGCGGCAAGGTCCAGGTAGTAGGAGAGGAGGAGCCCCACGATCACGGAACTGACTGAGTGGAGGATGGCAATCCCAAGGGCCTGGCGAAAGTTCCGCGCCACTTGGATTCCCACGACAGTAGGGATCACGAGGAGGGCACTGATCAACAGAACGCCCACCAACCGCATCCCTATGACCACTGTGAGCGCAGTGAGCACGGAAAGCAGGAGGTTGATGGAGTCCACAGGGATCCCGCTGATGCGGGCTGTCTCTTCGTTGAAGGTGATCGCGAACAACTCCCTGTACAGGAGCAGGACAGAGAGGGCGATAGTCCCTCCGAGGGCTAGGGCGAGCCAGAGATCGGCAGGTGTGACAGTGGTGATACTCCCGAAGAGATAGCCGAAAAGCCCCACGGTGAACCCACGGCCAAGGCTGATGAGAACCGTGGCCACAGCAAGGCCCCCTGATAGGAACAGGGCCAGGGCTACCTCACCGGGGAGGCGACCGGTGGCCCGCAGGCGGTCGATCCCCATCGCTCCGAGCACCGCAACGAGGAGGGCGGCTAGCACAGGGTTGACACCCACGAGCAAACCCACCGCAACACCTGCAAGGGCAACGTGGGCGAGGGTATCGGCAATGAGGGAAAGGCGACGCAGGACAAGGAAGATACCAATCATGGGGGCGATGGCAGCGATGATGATGCCAGCAAGGAAAGCCCTTTGCATAAAGCCATATTGGAGGAACTCCGGCACGCAATCACCTCTTCTACCGCTTTGGCCGGTTCATTCGACAACCTGTCAATGCGTGTGGGAAACGATCCGAACCCCTGGTCGATATACCTTCGCCAGCGCCTCGCTCTCCAAGAAATCCTCAGGGCATCCGTGGTAGATCAGCTGCCGGTTGAGGCAGGCAAGTTTGGCGACCTCGGATGCGATCACTCCCACGTCGTGTGTCACAAGGACCAGGGTTGTCCCCTGCTCGCGATTCAAGCGATGGAGGAGGCGATAGAACTGTTCCTGGGAAGGTGCATCCACCCCCACCAGTGGCTCGTCCAGAACGATCAAGTCGGGATGATTCACGAGAGCGCGTGCGATGAGCACACGTTGTTGCTGGCCTAAAGAGAGGTGGCCAATGCGGCGGTTCCGCTCGTCGAGCAATCCCAAGAGCTCCAGGACATGCTCAACAGCCTCCCGGTCCGCCTGGGTGAACAACCGCCCCACCCCCTGACGGCTCACCCGGCCGCTCGCCACGACCTCCTCCACGGTGGCCGGAAAACGTGGGTCGAAAGCTGTTCCCTGGGGAAGATAACCGATGCGCCACCACTCCTGGAACCTGGACACATCGGTGCCGAACAAGCGAACAGTCCCGCACGAAGGGCGCAGGAGCCCTAGCATGACTTTGAGGAGGGTTGTCTTTCCTGCCCCGTTCGGCCCGATGATCCCGAGGAAGTCCCCTTCCTCTATAGTCAGGGTGACGTCGTCGAGGACCCGTTCCCCGTCGTATTCGTAGCAAACACCCGCGAGCTCCACCACAGGCCTTGCGCTCATGGTTCACACCCCAGGGCTTCTCGCAGTACCGCGAGGTTCTTCTTCATGATGGTCAGATAACTCTCCCCCCGCGCTTCTTCCTCCAGAGTGAGCCCCTCAAGAGGGTTGAACCGCAGGACCTTCGCTCCCACCTCCCTGGCCAGGACCTCGGCAGCCCGCAGGCTTACAAGCGTCTCGGTGAGGACCGCGCGAACGCGCATCTTCCGTGCGAGACCGACGAGTTCCTTCATGCGCGCTGGGGATGGCTCACCTTCGGGGGAGAAGCCTCCGATGGCGATTGCCTGGAAACCATAGCGCCTGGCCAGATAGTCCAGGAACGCATGGGTCGTCAGAACGGCACGGATTCGGCAGCTACGGAGGGAATTTCGGTATGCACTGTCCAGATTCCGCAGCTGCCGCGCGTAGCTCTCCTTGTTTGCTTCATACTGCTCCCTTCCAAGTGGATCGATCTGATTGAGGGCGGCGGCGATCTTCTGCACCATCTCCTGGGCGAGGAGTGGATCGAGCCAGACGTGGGGGTCCAGTTGCCCATCCGCTTTGCGGGAAAGGGGGAGGCCATCTGTCGCATTGAGTACCTTCGATCGGGGGAGTGTAGCGGCGAGCCGCTCCGCCCACGGATCGAGCCCCATCCCGTGGTAGATGAAGAGCGCTGCCCTGCGCACCTCTGCGACGGCCCGGGGAGAAGGCTCCCACTCATGCGGCTCGCCCCCTGCAGGGATGAGCGTGGTGACTTCCACGCGTTCCCCGCCAACGGCGCGCGCAAACTCCCCGAGAACATAGAAGCTCGCCGCGACCGGGATCCTTCCCCCATCGCGGATGGGAGGTCTCGCGCGCAGGGGCAGGATGAAGAGCGCGGCCGCGACAAGGCTGACGAGGACTAAAATGAAAATCATTCTCATCAGTTTATCCTTCCTGGCAGTCACGGCAGCGCCCGTAGAGCTCCAGCCGGTGCCCGAGGATCTGGAACCCGTTGCGCACGAGAGTCGCCCCCTCAAACGGGCTCAGGAAGCATCCCTCTACTGGCTCTACCTTCCCGCAGACCTGGCAGATGAGGTGGTGGTGGTGTGTCTCCAAAATAGGCTCGTACCGGACTTTGCCGTCCCCGAGGTAAATCTCTTGAACCTTCCGGGCGTGCTTAAGCAACTCAAGGGTCCGATACACAGTGGTCAACCCTAAGGAAGGGAGCCACTGTTTGGCTCTCTCATGGATCTCCTCCACGGATTGCGTGCACGCACCCTCATAGATTGCCCGGAGGACAGCTTCACGCTGAGAGGTCAGGCGATACCCTCGTATCTTGAGCTCTTGCCGGAGTTCATCCATGACAGAAACCTATTGAAAATAATTTTCATATATCAGTGTATCGACCTCCCCCGCCCCCTGTCAATGCTGAGCTTCGAAAAACCTTCCGCTCCAACCAAAACCTCAGCAGATTGTTCGTTCACCGCCCCTTTTGTGCAACTCACCGCAGGAAATATACCGTTCGCCGCCCTTCCCTTGTCCCCGAGACGGAGCTCCGCCTATGGTGAAGAGGGACGATGATACACGCCCAGGAGCCAAAGCCTGTATGCCCAAGGTGCGCCCGCCGCTTCACCATCAAGGTGGAGCAATATGGCTATTATTACTGCCGGTCTTGCGGGGGGATCTTCGAGGAACCTACTTCTCTTCCATTCGATGCTGTGGCTGAAGGCTGGACAGAATCCCTTGTTTCCCTTCAGCGGAGCGGAGACATCATCGTGGTGTCCTTGCCAGACGGCAAGTTGGGTATATGCCTTGTCTCCGCGATCCTCCAAGAAGCCCGTCCCTCCACGATTCCCGGAAATTCCTCGCGTTGACACCCTTTTCCACCCGGTGCTATACTCCCCACCGGAGAGGTGGCTGAGTGGTTGAAAGCGCCGGTCTTGAAAACCGGTAGGGGCTAGCGTCCCTCGTGGGTTCGAATCCCACCCTCTCCGCCACACCCACCTGAGCAGGTATCCCGCTTCTTCGACGGTGCCATTCACGGGATTGTCCGGAGCTCCAGCCGCACCGGGTACCATGACCCAGCCTGAGGGGATACTTTAAGTACGAAAGTACGCCGTTCCTGTGGACCGAGGAGGAATGTGGCCACGGGAACCTCGGAGAAGGCCGGGATGGGGGTAATCTCATAGATCTGTCCATCGAGGACAAGCGTACTCCCAGCTGCCCCTCCAACGGGTAGGTAAAAGAGGACAACCGTCCGGCTACGGTCTGAAGGATTGAGGAGCGTGACCAGGATTTCATAGAAGACGCCGTAATTCCCCTTGAGAGGACGCCCCGTCACTTCCTCCTGGAGGAAAGGTGGCCCGCCAATCTGGAAGGTGAGAGGAGGCTCGCCAGCGGAGTATATCCCCTGAAGTACAACCGTGGGGTTTTTCACCACCCCCCGGAAGTGGACTCCATCTTCCTCAAGGAGGGTGGGATCCCCCTCCCCTGCTGCCTCCACCCAAAGACGAATAGGGTCCCCAGAGATCTGCAACTGGAGGATGCCGCTTGTGACATGTCCTGGGTTCAACCGCTGCGCAGCGATTGCAACCTCTTCGCCAGATGGGAGCGAGACCCAGTATCCTGTTCCTTGAACGATCCTCGCAAGATAAGTGCGCATTGCCTGGTGACCCGACCGGAGTTCATCTCTGCCCGCTCTCCCCACCCCTCCGATGAGGTGGATCTTTGAACCTTTCGGTCCTGCGCTCCGGACCTTCACCAGCAGATCAACGGGGATCGCCGCTCCGTTCTTGTGGTGGAAGAGTATCCGCACCGGCTCGCTGAGGGTGACCTCGGGGAAGAGTACACCCGGCCGCGGGATCCGCTCTGGGCTATTGCTGACGATCAACGTCTGCACTGGCTGGAGCTCCACCCCTTCATTGCGGACGGAGGCACGGACCATCACCTCTCCGATGCGTTCCTCTCGCTCCGCGAACCGGATGACCCCTGTGACTTCTTGTTCTTCACCAGGTAGAATGGGTTGAAGGCCGCTCAGGGCAAGGAGGCGAGGCTCGAAGAGAGGAGAGAGACCCAGGGCCCGGCGGACCTCCCAGAGGAGGGCTTCCACAATGACCTCGGGGGAAGCGGGACGGCCTGTGACGGATACCTCAACGGCTACCTCAGAGGGCACAGAGAGGGCGTGCGCAGACCCTGGGAAGGAGGCGGCCATGAGGAAACTGGCAACTAAGAGGATTCCTTGCGCCCCTCTCCGCATAACCGGAGCCAATCGATGCAGGTCCATGGAGTACAGAAAATACGCTGCCCCGCTCAGGAATCCTACCGTTCCTCTCGGACTCTTTGGGCTTCCAAGAAGGGAAGCACCAGGAAGGGTCAAAAAGTTCTGCCAGGACCCTTGGCTTGCCAGTGCAAACCCGCTGGAAAGGAGGACACTAACCCCGTGTTTGAGATTGACATCCAACACCTGGGGCCCGAAGCCTTCGGAGAATGGATCAACCTCCTCAACGAAGCGCAGATCCGATGCCCTGGATACGTCCCAGTAACAATCCGTTCCGTCCACGCCTGGCCCATGTGCGGGGATTTTCCTCCAGAGGAGACGTTCCTCGCTTCCCTCGGGGGGCTCCCAATTGGTGCCATAAGCTTCTCCCTGAAGGGAAACCGGGGGATCCTCTCGCACTTCGTTGTACTCCAGGGCTTCCGAAGGCAAGGGATCGGGGGACGACTCCTGGAGGCTGCCCTGCAGGAGTTGGTCAGGCGAGGTGCCGAGGAGGTCCTTGCGGTCTGCTGGGCCTTTGAACCTTATGCGAAGTTCTTTGCCAAGTTCGGGTTCTCCCCACGAACTCGCTACCTCAAAGTCGTGTGGGATCTTCCAGGACTTCCCCCCTCTCCTCCACAGGGGAAGATCCGCGAGGCTTCCCCAGAAGACCTCCCAGCCCTCACGAACCTTTGCGCCCAGAGCTACTTGCCAGAGTGGGCGTGGTTGTGGCCCAGCGAGGAGAAGCTGAAGGCGAGTGTCCAGAATCTGTTTTCTGCGGCATTCTCTCAACCCGAACGGCGGCGGGTCCTTGTTGCTGTCCAGGATGGCTGTCCCATCGGGGTTACGTGTCCATGGGTAGACGAGTCCTTCGTTGCCGAAACGGGGATCCAGGAAGGGATGCTGGTCCTTGGAGTTGGCGTGTTGCCGGAATATCGAAAGAAAGGGATTGGAACATCCCTCCTGAGGGCAGCGCTTGATCATCTCCGGGGATGGGGGATGAAGTACGGCAGCGTGTGGACCATTGCTCCGATGGATTCCGACTCCCCAGCTTTGACATTCTACCGCACCAGAGGGGGAATAGTCACCGTAGAATGGATGGTCCTCTCCAGGAAGCTCAGGTCCGCTCTTGAATAAAGCGGGGGTGAACAATTTACCTTGAGAGGAACTGGAGGATTGTTGCTTTGATATGGGAACCGTACGGTGTGGAAAATAGATGGGTTCCGTGCGCTCTCGTCGGATATACCTTCAACTCCTTCGGGGGAGGGGTGATGTAGTACATCTTCCTTGCGCTTTCCGAGAAAGGGTGGTCGTATTCCCCGACAATAAAGAGCTTTGGCGCAGTGATGCGAGGGAGGGCACTCCTCGCATCCAAACCATAGAACTTCATCGCGCCGGAGAGGACCACCACCCCGTCCACGTGGCGGTGGACCGCGGCCACGAGCGAGGCTGTCCCACCCATGCTCGCACCGATGAGGAAGAGCTTCGCTGGCTTATCTCGCCTCATGAAGTCGATGGCAGCAAGGGTGTCGAGGTGGAGTTTCCCAAGGATCGAGAAATCACGAAATGCTCCGGTGCGGCGGAAGTTATAGGTCAGCGCCCGGTAGCCGTGCTTGGACAGCTCCAGGGCGAAATCGTGCCAGATGCGCATGTCCGTCCCGTACATGTGCGAGAGGACGACAACCCTCTTCCCCTCGCCGTACACTCTCCCCCTCAAGCGAACCCCATCCTGGGCGTGGAACGTGGCTGACGCATAGGGAGGAGGCTGTGCCGCATACAGCTTCAGGCCGCCAAGGGAGACAATCACGCAGAGAAGGCTCGCCAGGAGGAGAACGCTTCTGACGAAACGGAACATCTCCCTCATCCGGATTTCCGACGAACTCGCTGATCCCCCTTCTGCTTCCCCCTGCGTTCCTTTTGTATTGATCCAGCCGAGCTTCCTGAATCACTTCCACCGGGACTTTCCTTGGGGACCTCGGGCCGGGAGAATTGACGCATCCGCTCCGCCATTTCCCTGAGACGACGATCCACGCGGCCATTGATGGAGCCCTCAGGATATCGCCCCTTGTCGTCTGGCACCCCTGCAGGAAGCCCCGTGAGGATCTCTATCCCTTCCTCTACCGTCCGCACCGCCCAGATATGGAACTGACCGTTCCTCACGGCCTCCACAACCTCTTCTTGAAGCATCAGGTTGCGCAGGTTCTGATGCGGAATGATGACCCCCTG
Organism: bacterium; assembly: GCA_030550015.1. GTDB lineage: Bacteria > Sysuimicrobiota > Sysuimicrobiia > Sysuimicrobiales > Thermofontiviventaceae > Thermofontivivens > Thermofontivivens primus. The sequence continues at coordinate 20,852 of JAUQQG010000046.1, forward strand.
ACGCCCGGTGAGCCCCATTGCCTTGCACACGTAGTAGAAGCCCTCGATCTTCTCATTGACCCCACCAATGGGCTGGATCTCTCCTTTCTGGTTCACCGACCCCGTTACAGCGATCCCCTGCTGGATAGGGACGCCGGCGAGATCAGAGAGAAGGGCATAAAGTTCTGCAGAGGCGGCGCTGTCCCCTTCAATCTCCTCATAGAGCTGCTCGAACGTCAAGCTCGCGGAGAAGCTCAATGGCTTATCCTGGGCGTATTTCCCTCCAAGATAAGAAGCTAGGATGAACACACCTTTGCTGTGGATGCGGCCAGACATCTCCGCTTCCCGTTCGATGTTGATCACCCCCCTCCCGCCCACGAAGGTGCGAGCGGTAATGCGGGTGGGCTTCCCAAAGGTGTAGTCCCCTACATTCAAGATGGCGAGGCCGTTCACTTGGCCTACCGCTTCCCCCGTCACATCCACGAGGAGCTGACCAGTTTTGATCATCTCCCGGATCCGTTCTTCGATGCGGTTGCTCCGGAGGATTTTCTCCTCTATGGCCCGCCGGACATGCTGGGCCGATACGACCGCTGATCCCTCCAGGCCAGCCCACGCCGAGGCCTCATAGATCACTTCAATGACATCGTTGAATCGAGTGCTCAGCTTTTCCTGGTCCTCGGCGATGCGGGCGCTATACTCCACTACTTTCGCCACACCCGAGCGGTCGAAGGGAAGCAAGTTCTGCCGCTGACAAATAGCCCCTATGGCGGAGGCATAGAGCTGGAGGTTCTCGGGGGTCCGCTGCATATCGACATCGAAGTCCGCGCGCACCTTGAAGAGTTTCCGGAAGTCCTCATCAAGGGTATACAGGAGCGTGTACACCACTGGACTACCAATGAGCACGATCTTGATGTTCAATGGGATGGGCTCTGGGCGGATGGTCACCGAAGGAACGAGGGTGAGCATCTCCCCGATGTTCTCAATGCGCACCTCCTGGCTTTTCAGGGCGCGCTTCAGGGCGCTCCACGAGAAAGGGTTCGCCAGGAGATCGCCCGCGTGGAGGATCAGGTAGCCCCCGTTAGCCACGTGGAGGGCGCCTCGCTTAACCATGGTAAAGTCGGTGGTCATCCCTGAGGGTCCGGGCCGGTATTCAACTTTTCCGAACAGGTTATAGTACGTAGGATTCGGCTCGAGGACCACAGGTGCCCCCCGGGTCTCCGCGTGATCCACGAGCAGGTTCACCTTGTAGCGGACCAACGCCTCCGGAGGCGCAGGGGTGGACTCATCCCGGAAAATGTCGAGATTCTGCAGGACATCTTTTTGGAGCTGGTTAAGGTATGCAAGGACTTTGGGATAGGCCGCATATTTCTCTTTGAGGCGTGCGATGAGCGGCGCCGTTGTGAAGAGCCCAGTTTCCTCTTCGAGGCGCCGCACTGCTTCCCTGGCTTCTCTCTCCAGGGTTTTGGCCCTCCGAAGCGCTTCTTCCACTTCCCCTTGGACCTCCCGACTCGCCTGGGTTAGGAGTTCGCGTTCCTCGGGAGGAAGGCGGCTAAAATCCTCTGCGCTCAAGGGACGTCCCTGCGCGTCCAGGGGGATAGTGAAGATCCCAGTGGATGTCCGTTGGACCAAGAACCCCCGCTCCCTTGCCCGTTGCTCGGTCTCCTGGAGGAGTGAGGTTACCTTCGCCTCGTAGTACTCCAGGGCCTCCCGCCGCCGGCGTTCGTAATCCTCGCTGGAAAAGACCCGTCGGAGCTCCGTCCTCAGCTCCTCGACCAGATCCTCCATATCCTTCTGGAATACCCGTCCTGTCCCCGCAGGAAGGCTGATCGTGACCGGCTGGTCTGGCTGCTGGAAGTTATATACATAGCACCAGTCCGGAGGGGTGGGTTTCTTTTCCGCCACCTCTCGCACTTTCGCCCGCGCATAGGTGGTGCGTCCAGTCCCCACAGCTCCCGTGATGAAAATATTGTATCCAGGTTGTTGCACCGTCAGGCCGAAGTCCAGGGCCCGCACCGCCCTTTCCTGGCCGATAATGTTCTCCGCTGGAGGGATCTCCGCTGTGGTGGTGAAGGGAAATGTCTCCGGTTCACACGTCCAACGCAGGCGTTCCGGGGGAACGCGATACTGTTCCTGTGCCGCCATTCTGGGTTCTGCCATTTCTGCTCCTTCCTCGCTTCTCGTGGAGTTTCAGGTATCTTGTATTTCATTCGTGATCTCTCTATGATCTCCTGGGGGAGAGACAGCATGCCCCAGGGGAAGATCAAGTGGTTTGATGCACGCCGTGGCTACGGCTTCGTTACCGACGAAGCGGGAGATGTCTTCTTGCACCGGCGCATTCTGCAGAAAATCGGGCTGCGCCGTATTGAACCAGGCAGGCTCGTCGAGTTTGAGTACGAGCTCACGCCAAAGGGAAGGAAAGCCACCTGGATCCGCCTGCTAGAAGCTCCTCCGAGCTCTTGAGTACAGCCACCTGGAACTGGTCCTGGTCACACCTCTTGACGAGATGTTGGTGCTGAAGTACGCGGCATTCCGTCCAAACTTGTGCTATACTAACGTTACGGTACCCTTATGCAGGGCAGAAAATGGCGATAAGGGACCATGGAGGGGACGGGGGAGATCATGAAGAGGTGGCAGAGAGTCCTTCTCGCAGGTGCCGGCCTCCTGGCCGCAGGAGGTGTGGGGTTTTACCTTGGCTCTGGGCTGCACGCGGCCTCAGCCGAGGTCGCGTTCACGCAGGTTCAGGTGCCACTCCAGGAGTTCATTCCACTTCCCTTCCCCGGGAGACAACCACAAGGCCAAGCTCCTGGTCAAAGCCAGCAGGATTGCGTACCAACCATCCTGTTCTATCACCAGGGTAGGCTCTACCAGCTCCAACCAGGCCCTGAGGGACAACCAGGGGTACCGGGGTCTCCCCCGGAGTTCTTTTACCTCCGCCCCTTCGGCCAGCAGGCTCCGGGGTTCCCAACCCCCCGCCAGGCTCCTGCACCGAACTTCCGCCCACTCGTCCCTCGGTTCTAGACATCCCGGCGAAATCTTTGGGTGAGGTTTTGCTGAGATCATCGACGGGGAGGGATCGTCCTTGCGGGAGCGAGATCGTGAGCTCCGCCGACGGCGACATCGAAAAGAAAAGTTGAGGAAACTCCGGAAGAAGTACACAAGTGCACAAAGCGAAGCGGAACGCCAGGCCATCTGGGCGAAGGTACAAAAGATTGCACCATGGCTCACTCTTCAAGAGTTCCTCGCCCCTCTGACACCGCAGCAAACGAGCCCCAGCAAGATCCCTTGACGAGATCTTGCAGGGGACCACAAGGATACCAAGAAGTACGGGAATGACCAGATCTTTCCATGGGCGAGGAAGATCGCTGTGATGGTACCAGAAGCGTTCTCGGATGTCCCCAAGCTTCCCCGACGGACTAAGATCGTCGCCACCTTGGGCCCCGCTACCAGCACCCCTGAGCGCATCCGGGAGCTTCTCTCTGCAGGGGTTGACGTAGTGCGTTTGAACTTCTCCCACGGAACTCCTCAGGAGCATGCCCGCATGGCACAGATGGTACGGGAAATGACCCAGGAGATGGGGAAGACCGTTGCCATCATGCAGGACCTCCAGGGGCCTAAGATCAGGGTAGGAGAGTTTCCGAATGGTACTGTGTTCATACCAGCGGGAACGACGGTCAGCCTGACGACGCGCGCGGTCCCCGGTTCCGCTGATGTGATCCCACTCCTCTATCCCTCCCTATCCCAAGACGTCAAGCCGGGAGATCGCATCCTCCTCGATGACGGGAACCTGGAGCTGGTCGTGGAAATTTGCGGGGAGGATACGGTCCAATGTCGGGTTATCCGTGGTGGACCCCTTTCCAGCCACAAGGGAGTGAACTTCCCTGACACTCGCCTCCGCCTCCCCTCCTTGACTGAGAAGGACATTGCTGATTTACAGTTCGGCTTGGGGATGGGGGTAGACTACGTCGCGCTGAGCTTCGTGCGAAGGGCCGAGGATCTCCTTCACGTGCGACGTATCCTCCGGTCCCTTGGCGCTCTTGAGGTCCGGCTCATTGCCAAACTTGAGAGGGCGGAGGCCATCGAAAACCTCGATGAGATCGTGGAAGCAGCCGATGGGGTTATGGTGGCGAGAGGAGATCTTGGGGTGGAGCTGGATCCAGAGCGCATCCCCATCCTCCAGAAGGTCATTATCCGCAAGGCCAACCAAGTCGGGATCCCTGTGATCACCGCTACCCAAATGCTGGAGTCCATGGTCCACCATCCTCGCCCTACCCGAGCGGAAACCTCAGACGTGGCCAACGCCATCCTTGACGGAACCGATGCAGTCATGCTCTCGGCAGAGACAGCGACAGGGAACTATCCAGTGGAGGCGGTCCAGATGATGGACCGGATCGCCCGTGCTGTGGAAGCAAGCCCCGAATACCGCTACGGCAGACGGGCAGATCCGCAACGGATCACCCATGCCTTTGCTGTCGGGCAGGCAGCCTGTCATCTTGCCGAGGAACTCGACGTTAAGGCCATCGTAGTCATCACCCGGTCTGGAAGGACCGCAGAGATGATCTCCACCAATCGCCCACGCCAACCCCTCATCGCCTTCACGGAAACTCTCGCGGTAGCCAGGCGCCTCTCCCTGTGGTGGGGGGTTCAGCCGGTTCTGACCGCATTCCAACGCGACACGGATACGATGATCGCCCATGTGGAAAGGGAGCTCGTCACTCGTGGCCTCGTGAACCCCGGAGAAACCATCGTCTTAGTCGGCTCGGCTCCCATCATCGCACGAGGGAGGACGAACTTCATTAAGCTCCATCGCGTGCGCGGGCCTCGCCGTACTTAGAGGGAAAGAAAAGAAATCCTGGACCACCACCGGGAAGGGATCGGGCGGGGAAAAGAGAAAATGGCAATACAACCGCACCTCGGAGGGCTGCGATGCATGAGCGGTTGTGGGAGATCTATGAGCAGCTCTGCCTCGTGGAGTATCGGCCTCTCCATGAATTCGTTCGTAGGCTCAAGGCTGGCGAGTTCGGGGAGTTCCGGAGAGAGGAAGTCGTGGACTTCCTCCGTTGGATTGAGGGGAACATGCTCCAGAACATTCAGTTGAAAGCCATGGAGAGCCCAGCCTACGCGGAAATGGCCGAGCATGTCAGCGAGGAAACACAGCGGTTGTTCGAAGAGCTCATCGCCGAATACGAACGGGGCTAAGGACCCCCCAAAGCACACACCAACCGAAGTTTCGTGAGGTATCTAAGCGATCAGAAACCTCCCGTCCCGGTAAATGAGCTCTCCGTCCCCGTAGACCTCCCCTCCCCGTCGGAGATCACAGATCATGTCCCAGTGTAGCCCTGAGATATTCCGGGAGCCTGTTTCAGGGTAACCACTCCCGAGCGCCAGGTGGAACGTCCCTCCGATCTTCTCATCGAAGAGAATGTTCTTGGTGAAGCGCTGAATCCCATCGTTAAGTCCAAAGGCAAACTCGCCCACGTATCTTGCCCCTGGGTCGGTATCGAGCATGGAGTGCAAAAGCTCTTCTCCTTTGGACGCCTCCGCCTTCACTACCCGGCCAGACTCGAACCAGAGCCGGACATCGATCACCTCACGCCCATGGAAGATCGCCGGGAAGGTGAACCGGACGTGCCCATTCGCTGAATCCTCCACAGGACCGGTAAAGACCTCCCCATCGGGAAAGTTTTTATCCCCGAAGGCATTGATCCATCGCCGCCCCTCCGTAGAGATGGTCAGGTCGACATCTGGAGCGACGATGCGGAAGGTGCGGATCTTCTCCAGAAACCTGGCGATGCGGTCCTGGCGGGCCTTCACCTGCTCCCACGCTGTGATGGGGTCGTCGTGCTCCAGGAGGCAGGCGCGGATGATAAACTCCTCGTAGTCCCGCAGGGACATGTCGGCCTCTTGCGCATCGGCGTTTGTGGGGAACTGGGTGACGCACCACCGTAGCTCCCCTTTGGCCGACCGCTCCAGGAACCTCTGGCTGAGATCTCGGGTGGCCTCCTGCCGGATTGCGAGGCGTGCCGGGTCAATATTGGAAAGGCTCCGAGTGTTCCAGTATCCCAGGATCGTCAGGTACGCATCCACCTTTTCCATCTCGAACTTCTCCACCTCGGAGACGAACCTGAGCTGCTCCTCAGAGGCATACCGGTAATAGGTCTCCTCGATGCCCTCAATGGCCACGCGGGTATAAGGGTGTGCACCAACCTCGAGTGCCTCCCGGTAGACGGCAAGAATGAGGGGAGCGGTCAGGGTTGTCCCCCCGATTCGAAGGAGATCCCCCTTCTGAAGGCGCAGGGAGTAGTGTACGAGGACCTTCGCCCACTTCTCTAGGTACCGGTTCTCCATCTCTATCCTCCTATCGTCTCCACTTTGACCTTGCGGGGACGGATAACATCGTCGATGATCCCGTAGCTCTTGGCCTCCTCTGCCCCCATCCAGAAGTCACGGTCTGTATCTCGCTCAATGCGCTCCAGTGGCTGGCCGGTATGCTTCGCGAGGATCTCTTGCAGGAACCGCCGGAGGGTGAGGACTTCCTGCGCCTCGATGCTGATGTCTACCGCACTTCCTCGGACGCCACCCCAGGGCTGATGGAGCATGATGCGCGAGTAAGGAAGAGCGAAGCGCTTCCCCCTTGCCCCTCCCGCGAGGATGACCGCGGCCACGCTGGCAGCAAGACCCACGCAGATCGTGGAGACATCTGGGCGAAGGTATTGGATGGTGTCGTAGATCGCTAGGGCTGCTGTCACGACCCCCCCGGGGCTGTTGATGTACAATTGGATGTCCTTTTCGGGATCCTCGCTCTCCAGAAAGAGCAGCTGGGCAATTACCACGTTGGCTGTCGCATCGTCGATAGGGCCGCCTAGGAAGACGATGCGCTCCTTCAGGAGTCGTGAGTAAATGTCGTACGCACGTTCCCCACGAGGTGTCTGTTCCACTACAATGGGGATCAGCGTCATCCTCTCATGCCTCCTTGGTACACAACATCCCTATATCCTCGGGATATACGTGTTTGCTGGGCACAGAATACCCATGCCTCCCAGCGAGACCTTACCAAAAGAATTCGCTGGAGCGACCAGGAGATAAGGACAACCGGAGCAGGAGGCCCGCCTCCCCATTATAGGGCGCACGCTGAGAAGGGTCAATGGAAGCGGATTCCTCTCAAAATCCGTTTTGTGGATTTGGGCAAGGAGACCTCGGGGTCGGATGTCGTGAATAGGCTACTCCCAAGGCCCTCACGTGATGCCTGGGGTCTCTGCTACTTCTTGGGAATTTGTCCTACCACCCCTTCCACGAACCAGTCCATGGACAGTTGCTGCTCATCGGAGAGGCGAGAACCCTGAGGAATTCGCACCCTCCCTTCCTGATCCTTAATGGGACCAGCAAAGAAGTCGAATTTCCCCTGTACAATGGCCTTTCTCCTTGCTTCCACGAGCTGGCGAACGGACGCGGGAACTAAAGGGCTAAAGGGGGCGATATCCACAACCCCTCTCTCCATCCCCCACCAGAGGTCCTCGCTCTTCCAGGTCCCGGCGCGAACGTGTTCGAGGATGTAGACATAGAGGGGACACCAATTCCACACGGCCGCTGTGAGGTGGTTCCTACCCCCAAATTTGCTCATGTCCGAGTGATAGCCGATGGCGTACTTGCCGCGCTTGCTGGCCGCCTGGACTGCGGCCGGTGAATCCTGGTGCTGGGCCAGCACATCGGCCCCAAGGTTGAGAAGGCTCTCTGCAGCTTCGCGCTCGGTCCCAGGGTCGTACCACGTATTTGTCCACACGACATGCACCTTCGCCTTGGGATTGACCGCCCGAACACCGAGGGTAAAGCTGTTGATTCCTCGCACGACCTCCGGGATCGGGTGGGCGGCGACATAGCCGATGAGGTGCGTCTTTGTCATTTTCCCAGCTACGAGCCCTGTGAGATACCTGGCTTGCTCGATGCGGCCGAAGTAAGTCCCCACGTTCTTTGCGCGTTTGAACCCTGAAGCGTGCTCAAAGATGGTATTGGGGAACTGCCGTGCAGCTGCAATGGTCGCATCCATATACCCATAACTGGTCGTGAAGATGACCTTGTACCCGCGGCGTGCGAGATCGACGATCACGCGCTCCGCATCGGCCTCCGAAACGTTCTCCACGTACGTAGTCTCCACACCTTTCACCTGCTTCTCTGCGCACCGACGGCCTTGATCGTGAGCATAGGTCCACCCTGCATCACCTACGGGACCCACATACACGAACGCTGCACGGAGTTTCCCTTGGCCCACCCCTGGAAGAGGAAGGAATAATGCCAAGAGCAAGAGGACGAGGAACCCTCCAAAAATCCGTTGCCATCCTACCCCCATCCCTCTCCCTCCTTCTGTTGCTCTCCTTGCAAGAAGTATGCATCGCTACTTCTTGGGAATCTGCCCTACCACCCCTTCCACGAACCAGTCCATGCCCATGAGCTCCTCGATGCGCATGGCCTTGCCTGCAGGGATACGCACCTTCCCGCTCTGGTCCTTAATCGGTCCGGTAAAAACTAGCCTCTTCCCGGAGATGATCTCTTGCTTGCGGCGTTCCACCAGCTTCCGGACATCGGTGGGAACCATTGGTCCAAGTGGCGCGAGGGCAACGATCCCTTCCTTCATCCCCCAAAGGATATCCTCACTCTTCCACGTACCCGCCCGGACGCGCCTGACGATCTCGACATAAAGGGGGCCCCAATTCCACACGGCCGCTGTGAGGTGGACCTTAGGGCCGAACCTGCTTTGGTCAAAGTTCGCGCCCACAACGTAGACATTGTTCTGCGCGGCGAGTTGAACCGTGGCAGCGGAGTCCTGGTAGTGGGCAAGGAGATCCACCCCCACATTCAGTAGGCTCTGTGCCGCCTCTCGCTCATGCGCAGGATCAAACCACTTGTTGACCCATACCACCCGGACCTTGGCCTTCGGGTTGGTCTCCCGCACCCCCAGGGTGAACGCATTGACGATGCGGATGACCTCCGGGATCGGAACCGGGGCTACGAACCCGATATCCCCCTTCTTGCTCATCCTCCCGGCGACAAGCCCGGCGAGATAGAATGGTTCCTCCAGCTTGCCCATATAGGTTCCCACGTTCTTCGCCCGTTTGAATCCTGTGGCGTGCTCGAAGATGACGTCGGGGTGCCTGGCTGCTACTTTCAACACGGCGTCCATGTACCCAAAGCTCGTTGCGAAGATGACCTTAACCCCGCGCCGGATCATCTCCTCCATAACACGCTCCACATCAGCCTCTGCGACACTCTCCGCAAAGGTCGTCTCGACATACGGCAAAGTCCGCTCCAGGTACTTCCTCCCCTGGTCATGGGAAAAGGTCCATCCATCATCGCCAATTGGGCCGACATAGACGAATCCGACCTTTAGCTTCGCACCTTGGGCGAAAAGTGCGCCGGGCACAAGCAGCATCCCGGCGAGAAGAAGGACAATGGCGTACTTCCATTCTTTCATCTGCATCCCTCCTCTCTCGCGTTTTCATCCTGACCGCGTGTAGGGAATGCTCAGGGCGGCTGGAGCCCCAAGCCGCTTGCGTGCTGTTTCCCGCGTCGCCAGGATGAGGACCACAATGGTAAAGAGATACGGCGTCATCAACAACAGGTAGGTGGGCAACGCGCTTCCCATCGCCTGGACATGAAGTTGGAGGGCGTTTACGCCTCCAAACAGGTAGGCCCCTCCCATCGCTCTGAGAGGGTCCCATGTGGCGAAGATAACGAGGGCTACTGCGATCCAGCCACGGCCTGCGGTCATATTCTCGATCCACATCGCTGTATATGCCGTGGAAAGGTAAGCCCCTCCTAACCCCGCCAGCATCCCCCCAAGTGTAACACAGGCATACCGCACGCCTTCAACGTTCACGCCCATCGCATCGGCGGCCTCGGGGTGCTCCCCAACTGCCCGGATGTATAGACCCCACCGCGTCCGGTACAGAACCCAGGAAGCCAAGGGAATAAGCAGGTAGGTGAGGTACACCAAGATATCCTGGCGGAAGAGAACGGGACCGAGAACGGGGAGATCGTTGAGAACGGGCAAGGGGAAGGGTCGAAAGCTCTCCGCCGGCACGCCGATGTAGCGCTTACCCAAGAACCCGCTCAGGCCGGTCCCAAAGATCGTGAGGGCTAGCCCGCTCACAACTTGGTTCGCCCGTAGTGTGATCGAGAGAAGCCCGTGAATAAGACTGACGAGGCCTCCAGCCAGAAGGGCTGCAAGGACACCAAGCCATGGGATCCCCGTCATGTGGGTTACCACGAACGCCATGAGGGCTCCTACGAGCATCATCCCCTCTACCCCTAGGTTGAGTACGCCACTCCGTTCTGCGAAGATCTCCCCAAGGGTCGCGTAGAGAACGGGCGTACCCGCCCGGACAGCAGCTGTAAGGACTGGTATAAGGAGAGCAGCGATTTCCATCTCGACGTCACCCAATGTCCGTAGTACGCTGGTCTCACTTAGCCACTCCATTGGAGCGCATCAGGGCGTCGCCCCCTAGCACGAAGAAGAAGATCAATCCTTGGAGGAGGTATACCACGGAGACAGGGACTCCCATGGCGATCTGTAAGGAGTCCCCTCCCAGAAGGAGTCCCCCCAGGAGAAAGGAGACCAAAACTGTAGCCCAGGGATTCAACCTAGCAAGCCAGGCGACAAGGATCGCTGTGTACCCGTACCCCGGAGAGATCCCTCGCTGCAACCGCCCCTGAATTGCTGCAACCTCTCCAACTCCTGCTAGGCCAGCAAGCCCGCCAGCGACCACCATGGTAAGAAGGATATTCTTAGCCAGGTTCATCCCAGCGTAACGCGCGGCGGAAGGGTTGTCCCCGATCACCCGGATCTCAAACCCCCACCGTGTCCTCCCGAGGATCAGGGAGACCAGGAATACTCCAACGAGCCCCAGGAGAAGCCCAAGGTGGATCCGTGTCCCTGGGATTGTCGGAAACCGAGCCGACCCCGGGAAGAGCGGGGTGAGAGGGAACCCCAAACTCACCGGGTCCTTCCATGGACCATAGATGAGATAGTCTACCCAGAGAACGGCCACATAGTTGAGCATGAGTGTGGTGATCACCTCGTTCACATTGAGGTACGCGCGCAACACACCAGGGATCCCTGCCCAAAGCGCTCCTGCAACGAACCCAGCGGTGATCATCAAGGGGATCACCCATTGTGGCTCCTGCCGGAAAGGAAAGAACAGGGCGACCCAGGTGGCCCCAATGGCCCCGAGGTGAAGCTGGCCTTCTGCACCGATGTTCCAAAGCTGCATCTTCGCCGGGAGAAGCACGGCAAGGGAGGTCAAGATCAGAGGTGTAGCCTTGACGACGGTCTCTGTGACTCCCCACCAGCTCCCGAAGGGACCCTCCAGCATTACCACGTATGCCTTTATGGGGTTGAGCCCGGCGATGGCCAAAAATGCCGCGCCCACCGTGAAGGCGAGGAGCAGGGAGAGTGCTGGACGCAGTACGATCCAAACTTTCCACATATCTCTCCACCGACAACCGAGGGAACATCGAAGTAGTTCCCAGCGAAACCTTCTGACTGAGGTTTCACCGGAGGCCAGGTCAAAAGACTCTTGCCGGGATCCTTCGTTCTCCTGCCATGAGAAGGGCAATTTCCTCTAAGTCTACCCCTTCCCTTGGAAAGACTCCCACTATCTCGCCCTCGTGCATCACGCCAATACGGTCGCTCAGGGTCAGGATTTCGTCAAGGTCCTCCGAGATAAGCAGAATCGCCGTTCCGGCCTTCCTTTGCTCCATCAAGATCCGGTGCGTCGCTTCCGTGGCAGCCACATCGAGTCCGCGCGTAGGGTGAAACGCCACAATCAAGCGGGGAGCGATATGGATCTCCCGGGCCAGGATCAGTCGCTGGAGGTTCCCTCCAGAGAGGAATCGGACAGGAACCTCCCTGTCCGGGACGAGGATACCAAACTGGGCGATGAGATGGTCCGCAAGGCTGCGTGCCGCGGCGAAGTCCAGGAGGGGTCCTCGGCAGTAGGGAGGGGTATTGTAGTACCTGAGCAGAAGGTTCTCTCTCACGCTCAGGCCGGGAGCTACCCCCATCTTCAGCCGGTCCTCAGGGATGTAGCTGACCCCGTAGCGAAGGATCTCCATAGGTGAACGGTTGGTGACATCGCGTCCAAGGATACGCACGCGACCACTCGTAGCGGGTCGCAGGCCCATGATCACCTCCCCAAGCTCTCGCTGTCCATTGCCAGCGACTCCGCCGATGCCAAAAATTTCCCCCGCACGTACCTCAAAAGAGATCCCCCGCAGCGCAGGCAGGCCCCGGTCGTTTCGTGCCTGGAGGTTCTCTACTTCGAGAACCACGGGACCAGGGGGAACCGGGTCCCGAGTGGTTTGGAGGGATGTCTCTCTCCCTACCATCATCCTGGCAAGCTCCTCTTTCGTTGCTTGCGCCCGTTCCAAGGTCCCCACAACTCGACCTGCACGCAGGACCGTGATACGGTCAGCTAGAGCCATTACCTCGTCCAGCTTGTGCGTAATCAAGACGATGGATCGCCCCTCCGAAGCAAGTTGCCTGAGGGTGCTAAACAGGTTCCGCACCTCGAGAGGCGTCAGGACAGAAGTAGGTTCATCGAGGATGAGAATCCTCGCCTCCCGGTAAAGAAGTTTTAAGACCTCCACGCGTTGTTGTTCCCCGACACTGAGCTGCCAGACCTTGGCTCTCGGATCTACCTGAAGCCCGTACCGCCGGGAGAGCTCCTCGATCCTCCGGGCAAGATCCTGACGAAGCACAAAAGGACAGGAGTCCATCCCCATGAGGAGGTTCTCCATCACGGAGAGAGAAGGGACAAGCGTGAAGTGCTGGAAGACCATCCCAATCCCGTGGGCGATGGCATCCCGGGGGGATCGGAAGACAACACGGCGGCCATCAAGGTAGATCTCTCCCTCGTCGGGACGGTAGAAACCATACAGAATCTTCATGAGGGTACTCTTCCCTGCACCGTTCTCCCCCAGCAGGGCATGGATCTCCCCCCGTCGCACCTCAAAGGAGACGCGGTCGTTCGCCACGACCCCGGGAAATCGCTTGGTGATGCCGACCATTTGGACGAGCGGGGGATCCTGGTAAATAGGTTTGGACACGCGCGTCATCCTTTTCGAAGGACTTCCCCCTTACAAGAATTGTTCGTATTAGTCGAACACTAACCGATCCTTCCCGTTTCTATATTCGCATAGAAAGATCCCCCTGGCAAGAGAAAAACCTTGTGTTCTCAAGGATCTGACGATTTCCCTGTTTTGCATGGATCAGGGAGGCAAGGATTTGTTCGCCTTTTTGGCCCTATGGGAAGCTGAACCCCCTCGGAAGCATAGAGAGGACTCTGTAGAGAGGCGGCGAACGGAGTGTTTGTCTTCTTGTGGACAAGGATATTCCCCATACCGGTGATCACAGGAGTGTCAACCGATGCACAAGCTTGCGGTAGTCGCGATTGGAGGGAACTCGCTCATCAGGAACGAAGCCCATCAAACCGTCCCCGACCAGTGGGGAGCAATTGGAGAGACGTGTGGACATCTCGCGGCAATGATTGCAGCAGGATGGGACATCGTCATCACCCATGGCAACGGACCTCAAGTGGGGTTTGCCCTCTTGCGCGCGGAACTTGCCAGTGATCTCCTGCATCCTGTCCCCCTGGACCTGTGCGTCGCGGATACCCAGGGATCGCTTGGCTACATGATCCAGCAGGCCCTGCGTAATAACCTATTGCGCCTTGGGATCCGACGATCCATCGTTACGGTCGTGACCCAGGTCCTGGTGGACCGTGATGACCCCGCCTTCCTCAACCCAACGAAGCCTGTAGGTCCCTTTCTCACCAGGGAGCGGGCGGAACAGTACCGGAAGGAAGGAAAGGCGGTGATGGAGGACGCTGGGAGGGGCTGGCGTCGCGTCGTCCCTTCTCCCCGCCCCCGGGAGATCCTGGAGATGGATGCCATTAGAGCCCTCCAAAGCGCGGGATTCCTGATCATCGCGGCGGGAGGGGGAGGGATTCCGGTGATCTGCGAAGAGGGAGGAGCTCTGAAAGGAGTAGAGGCTGTCATTGACAAGGATTTAACAGCAAGCCTTCTCGCCATCGGCTTGCGCGCGGACCTCTTCCTTATCTCAACGGCTGTCGACCAGGTCGCCATCCATTACAGGACGCCACAGGAGCGCTGGCTCACCGAGATGACCGTGGATGAGGCACGCCGCTATCTCCACGAAGGGCATTTCCCTCCAGGAAGCATGGGCCCTAAGATTGAGGCAGCCATTCAGTATCTGGAGGCGGGAGGCAAGATGGTTCTCATCACTTCTCCTTCGGCAATTGGAAAGGCGCTTGAGGGAGAGGCGGGAACGCGCATCCTGCCGTGAAGGAGGTACTCCTTGCCCCTCATGCGACGCAAACGGATCGCCATCATCGGGGGGACGGGACAGGAAGGGTTCGGACTGGCCCTCCGCTGGGCCAGAGTAGGACATCGGATTCTCATAGGCTCCCGCAGCCCACACCGAGCTGAGGATGCAACCCGAAGACTCCTCTCGCTCATCCCCAGTGCTCAAGTTCAAGGCCTCCCCAACGAGCAGGCGGCAGCACAAGCCGAGATCGTTGTTCTCACCATACCCTATAGCGCCCAGGGGGGAATCTTGCCAGCCCTTCGCGAAGCTGTCCGTGGGAAGATCGTGGTTGATGTCACGGTCCCGCTCCTCTCCAAACGCCCTTTGGTGGTCGACCGGCCAGCGGCAGGGTCCGCAGCCGAACGGGCCAAGCAGCTGCTCGGAGAAGAGGTCCAACTCGTCTCTGGGTTCCACACAGTGAGCGGTTACCTCCTCTCCCGCCTCGATGAACCTCTCGAGGGAGACGTCTTGATCTGTGGAGATGCAGAGGAGGCCAAGCAAGAAGTGATCGCTCTTGCCCAGGACCTTGGGGCAAGGGGCTTCAACGTCGGGCCTCTCCGGAACGCCGGGGTACTTGAACACCTCGGCGGCCTGCTCATCGGCCTTAACCTTCTCTACAAGCGCCGGGCTATTGGGATCAAACTGACGGGGATCTAGGCAAGTCGCTATTCCCGCACTTGGCCGGAGCCAAGGACAACAAACTTCTTTGTGGTTAACTCCTCCAGACCCATGGGACCGCGGGCATGGAGCCGGTCGGTGCTGATCCCGATCTCTGCCCCCAGGCCAAACTCCCCTCCATCCACAAGGCGGGTGCTCGCATTTACCAGGACAGCAGCGCTATCCACGGCATAGACGAATCGCATGGCCCGCCCGTAGTTCTCTGTAACGATGGCATCAGCAAGGCCAGTGCTGTAGCGCTGGATGTGGGCAATGGCCTCCTCAAGACCGTCCACCACGCGCACTGCCAGGACTAGGTCCAGATATTCGGCGGACCAGTCATCTTCGGTGGCTTCCTTCACGTGGGGGGTAACGGCGCGTGTCCGTGGACAGCCCCTGACCTCCACTCCAGCCGCCTCCAGTTCTGGGATAACGCGGTGGAGGAACTCTTGCGCGATTGCCTGATCCACGAGGAGCGTCTCCATGGCATTGCAAACGCTCGGGCGTTGCACTTTGGCATTCAGCACAATACGGAGAGCCTTCTCCTGATCGGCTTCCCTGTCCACATAAACGTGACAGACCCCTTTGAAGTGTTTAAGGACAGGGACCCTGGCGTTCTCCACCACGGCACGGATCAATGCCTCGCTCCCTCGTGGGATAACTAGGTCAATGTACTCGGGGTGCCGGGCAAGTTCGATCACCGCCGCATGGTCCGTTGTCTCAAGCGTCTGAACGGCGCTGGCAGGCAGACCGGACGTCGCAAGAGCATCAGAAAGGAGCTGCACCAGCATGCGATTCGAGTGCACCGCCTCGCTCCCTCCCCTGAGGATCGCAGCATTGCCCGCCTTCACGCAGAGACCAGCTGCGTCCACTGTGACGTTCGGCCTTGCCTCATAGATCATGGCGATGACGCCGATGGGCACGCGCATCCTGCCGACCCACATCCCGTTAGGACGGCGCCACATTCCTTCTATCTTCCCCACTGGGTCTTCCAGCGCAGCAATCTGGCGTAGCCCAGCAGCCATTCCCTGGATCCGCTCCGGGGTGAGACGTAACCGATCAACAAACGCTTTGCTTGCCCCGGAGCGCTCGGCCCGCTGAATGTCCTGAGCATTCGCTTCGAGAATCCGCTTTTGTTGAGCCTCTAGGGCGTCGGCCATGGCAAGGAGGGCCTGGTTCTTTGCCGCCGTAGACGCCGCGCGCAAGAGATTTGCTGCCTCGCGAGCAGCCCTCCCTTTGATCAACACCTCTTCAACGGGATCGCGCACTGTTTCCCCCTCCCCTCTCCTCCATGAGGGATCGATGGACCACCATGTTATCGCGATGGACAGCCTCCTCATGTCCCTTGTAGCCCAGGAAGGCTTCAATCTGGGAGGTCCGTAGGCCCTTGATGCGTTCCAGCTCCGCCTTGCTATAGTTCACAAGCCCCCGTGCGACCTCCCTCCCCTCCAGATCCGCAATGACCACCAGGTCCCCAGACTGGAAGTCCCCCAGTACCTCCTTGATCCCCGAGGGGAGGAGGCTCTTCCCCCGGTGAAGGGCAGCCACCGCGCCTGGGTCTACTATCACCGTCCCTCTTGGAGTCGCGCCAAATGCCAGCCAGCGCCTCCGGCTCGCCAACCTCCTTCCCGTGGGGAGGAACAGTGTCCCCAGAGGTTCCCCAGCGAGAACCCTCTGAACAGGCTGGGATGTGTCGCCGTTCACGATCACAACGGCTACTGCCGATTCCGTCCCGATGCGCGCAGCCTGGATCTTCGTGAGCATCCCGCCAACGCCTATGGGAGAGCGTGTCTTGTGGGCCAGCTGCTCGATCGCCTTATCGATGCGCTCGACCAGAGGGATCAGAGAGGCTTTTGGGTTCCTCCTGGGGTCATCATTGTAGAGGCCATCGACATCCGAGAGGATCACCAGGAGGTCGGCATCGATGAGGCTCGCCACGAGGGCGGAGAGGTTGTCATTGTCTCCGATTTGGATCTCCTCAGTGGCGACGGCATCGTTCTCGTTCACGATGGGGAGAACCCTTCTCCGGAGAAGGGTGAGGAGCGTGTTCCTTGCATTGAGGTAGCGCCGCCTGTCCTCCACGTCCTCCCGTGTCAGCAAGACCTGAGCTATGGGAATGCCAAATTTGGCGAATGCTCGTCCGTAGGCGGCCATCAGGATTGGCTGCCCAATGGCAGCGAGGGCCTGGCGGAGGGAAATGCCTCGCACGGGGAGGGAAAGACCAACATGAGCGGCACCCGTGGCAATAGCCCCAGAAGAGACCAGCACGACTTCCCGACCCTGGCGGTGAACCGCGGCAACATCCGCAGCGATGGCAGAAAGGCGGGAACGATTGGGTTCCCTGCCACCCCCCGTCAGGGTGCTCGTCCCCACCTTGACGACAACGCGCCTTGCCTTGGTACACCACGTGCGATGATCCATGTACCCAAAAGCCGCCCTCCTTGCTGCACTCGTGCAAAGGATCTCGTGGTTAGCCATTAGGATAACACTCGAGGTTGCGGGTTGCAAGGCAGGAGCCTTCCATGGTTCTCCCAAATAGGCACCGGCATAGGTCAAACGGCGTTTTCTGGGTACCTAACTCCAGATGCCTGGGATGGTGGCTCCACAGGTTGGGCACTTCCCATGGGGGCTGAGGCGGTTGAGAGGAATGTGATACCCCCATCGCCGAATCAGGAGGGTCTTGCAGTGAGGGCAATAGGTGTTTTCATATTCCCCGACCATCCCCGGAAGATTGCCCGCATAGACATAGCGCAACCCCGCCTCTTGCCCGATACGGGCGGCCCGGATGAGGGTTTCCGGAGGGGTGTTCTCTGGGTCAGTCATCTTATAGTCCTTGTGGAAGGCAGTGACATGCCAGGGGATGTCCGGGGAGACAGAGGCGATGAACTCCGCGGCAGCACGAAGTTCTTGGTCAGAGTCATTCCAGCCAGGGATCACGAGGGTGACCACCTCTACCCAAAACCCCATCTCATAAGCCATCTTGATGGTATTCAGGACGTTCTCCAGGGTCCCGCCAAGAGTGCGGTAATTCCGATCGTTCATTGTCTTTAAATCGATCTTGTAGCCATCGCACCAGGGACGAAGGTACTCCAGGACCTCTCGCGTGGCGTTGCCGTTGCTCACATAGAGAGCCCTAAGACCCTCCCGCTTGGCCAGGCGGAAGATCTCTACCGCCCATTCCGTGGTGATAAGGGGCTCGTTGTAGGAACTGCCCACAATTTGTGCCCCATATCGCTTTGCGAACTGAACGATCTGCTCAGCCGAAATCTCTACAGGCTCAACCCCGGCGATAGGATCCCTTAACGCTTGGCTGGTCAGCCAGTTCTGGCAGAAGGAGCAATGGAAGTCGCAACCGAGCATTCCGAAGGTGAGCGTTTGGGAACCCGGGAGGAGGTGGAAGAAAGGCTTTTTCTCTGTGGGGTCGCACTGGAGGGCAGCGACGTATCCCCAGGGGACGTAGAGGGTGCCTCCACGATTGAACCGTACCTTGCAGATCCCCCGGTTCCCATCAAAGATCACGCATCGATGGCCACATGCGTAACACCGCACTTTTCCCTCCGGCAGGGAGTCGTAAAGCTCCCCAGGCCGAGTGAGCCCATCAAGGAGATCCGCCAGGGTTCTCAGACGAGCCGTCCGCGTCACCATAGCCTGCGATTCTATTGTACACCATTCTCCAGCCAGTCGGAGGATATCCTCAGGGGATCCCCGGCAACCATTCAGACATTTTAACGGAATGTTTCGAGCTCGGCAGAGAGAGCATCGAGGAGGGGGACCACCACCTCCTCCTCAAAAGAAAATTGCCCGCCCGCCGCTGCAAAGAGCGCTGGGAGTGGACACGTCCCTCCCAGCGCTAAAGCTTCCCGGTAGCGAGATACGGCATCTCGATAGTCTTCGCGTGATCTCAACCACACTTGCAAGGCGCCGAGCTGGGCGATTCCGTACTCAATGAAGTAGAAGGGATAGAGGAAAATGTGGCGCCAGCGATGCCACCAGAAGTCCCGCGCTTCCTCATACCCTTTCCAGTCTACCACTGGCCAGAACCGTGAGTGGATCTCTCTCCACGCTCTCTTCCTCTCCTCGGAAGTATGGTCTGGATGTGTGTATATCCAGTGCTGGAAGGCGTCGACCATTGCGACGACAGGCAAAAGGAAGAAGATCTCCTCCAGGCGGTACCGGTAAGCCCTGCGGGCATCCCCTGGGTTCGGATAGAACATATGGAAGTACGGCGCTGCCAGTAGTTCCATCCCCATAGAGGCAACCTCGGCAAATTCAAGAGGTGCATGGCGGTAGGGAAGCAATGGTTCTTCTCGCGTGAGGAATGTGTGAATCGCGTGCCCCGCCTCGTGGAGGAGGGTGCGCACATCACGATCGAGGCCTGCGGCGTTCATAAAGATAAAGGGCCACCGGCGCTCGGAGAGCTCGCTCTGGTATCCTCCTGGAGCTTTCCCTTTTCGGGTCTCTAGATCCAGCAGGCCCTGCTCGCGCATAAACCGGAAATACGCCGCGAACTCAGGGTCGATCTGGCGAAACACCTCTTCCGCGCTGTCCAGGAGTTCTCTGACTTGCCTAAAGGGACGGAGCGGCGGACGTCCTAAGGGATCAACATCGAGATCCCATGGCCGCAAGTCCTCGACGCCGAGGAGAGCCTGCCGTTCTCGCAGGAGTCTCTCTACCCTCGGGACGACGTGGTTCTCCACGACGGCGTGGAAGCGGAGGCAGTCCTCCGGGGTATAGTCAAATCGCTCATAACGACGAAAGACGTACTCCAGGTAGGTGAGGAACCCGGCGTTCTCTGCAATCTGCTGTCGCACTTTTCGAAGATCCTCAAAGATCGCTTCCAGCGCTTCTCTCTCCTGGAGCCAGCGTCCAGTGATCAGTCCCCAGGCCTCCTGGCGGGTGGAGCGGTCCGGATCCTCTAAGACCTTGGCGATCTGCTGGAGTGTTCGCTCCTCCCCTCGGTAAATCACCGTCATCCCCCCGGTGATCTTCTGGTAGCGTTGTTTCAGCTCGGCCTCCTGGATTTCCAGAGGGATGTTCTCTTCGCGAAAGAGGGCAACGCGGTTTTCCATCTTTCTGTCGAGGAGGCGGTACCGCTCTGGAAGGCTCCGCCGGTGTGGGTTTTGTACATAGACTTCCTCCAGGCGATGCCACAGGAGTTTGACCTTTGGTTCAACCTCGCGGACAAATGTAAGGTAAGCTTGTTCTCGCTCGGGATCGTCAGTCTGAGAGGTCATGGCGATGTAGCGGCGTGTCCGCTCTTCAGCCACACACGCCATAAGCTCGCTTACATCCTCAAGCCACCGCTCCAATGCTTCCACCGAATCAGGCTGGGTAGCCAGAAGGATCTGGCCCACCCGCTCGATTTCCTCCCATCGCCCCATCTCCGCGTCAGGGGGGACGAATCTGCGAGGGAACGATTTCCTTGGATCTCCCACGCGCACGACACCGCCTCTCACAGGAGTTTTTCCCAGGTTTGGGTCTTCGCCCAAAACCCGAAGAATCGGATGAAGAAGTACCTTCCCTCAAGAGAGGATAAGCTGTTGGAGGGCCTCTTTGAACCCAGGGAAGGAGATCACGATGCAGTCGGTCTCCTCTATCATCACGGGTTCCTCGCTCAGCAAACCTGCAATGGCAAAGGCCATAGCGATACGGTGGTCGCCGAAACTGTGGACCCTCCCTCCGCGGAAGCGTCCTCCCCGGATGACTAAGCCTTCAGGAAGTTCCTCCACGGTGATCCCAAGGGCCCTCAGACCTATAGCGATCGCCGCGAGGCGATCTGACTCCTTTACCCGCAGCTCGCCGGCCCCTTCAATCACCGTCTCCCCCTCCGCGACAGCAGCAGCGATGCACAGGATAGGAATCTCGTCAATCAACCGGGGAATCCGATCCCCCTCAATGCGTACCCCTCTGAGGGGACCCCCGCGCACGAAGATCTCACCCACTGGTTCACCACCGACCTCCCCATGGGGGATCACCTCAACCTGGGCACCCATCTCTCGCAGAACCTCTAAAGCCCCGGTCCTTGTGGGGTTCAATCCGACATTCTGAATCACCACTTCCGCTCTGGGATGCGCGGCCGCGGCAACGATGAAGAACGCTGCAGAGGAGAAGTCTCCAGGTACCTGAATCTTCGTACCGTATAGCCTTTCTGGTGGTTTCACTGTAACCCACTGCGTGCCCCGGGACACCTCTGCCCCAAAAACCGTGAGCATCCGCTCAGTATGATCCCGGGAGGGAATAGACTCTCTGATGGTTGTAGAACCCTCCGCGTAGAGCCCCGCGAGAAGCACCGCAGACTTGACCTGGGCGCTGGGAACAGGGAGGGAGTAGTCAATGCCACGGAGGTTTCCCCCGTGGATCGAGAGAGGGGCATACTTACCCCCCATCCTCCCTTCAATCCTCGCACCCATCTCCCGCAGGGGAACCACGACACGATCCATGGGCCGTCTCCGCAGGGAGGCATCACCGGTCATCACTGTGTAGAATGGCTGGCCCGCAAGGATCCCGCAGAGGAGACGCATGGTCGTCCCGGAGTTCCCTGCATCCAGAACATCCTCCGCCTCCCTGAGACCACGAAGGCCTACCCCGTGGACGACCAGTCGATGTGCCTCCTCCTCGATGGGAACCCCCAAGCGTCGCATACAGCGAACCGTCTGGATGCAGTCCGCAGCCCACAAGAACCCTTCCACCACCGTTTCCCCTTCTGCAATGGCACTGAGCATAACCGCGCGGTGAGAGATGGATTTATCTCCGGGGGGGAAGATGCGCCCGCGCAGCCTAGGCGCAGGGGTAACTACGAGATCCATTTCGTCCTTTTCGTCCTCCTGGCTATTTTCGGGGAGCCGGCAAACGTCTAGAGACGTTTGCCGGGGTACTTATGCGTTGAGGTCTGGTCGGAGGACCTCCGCTCCTCGCAGGTACACGTGGACGATCTCCTCCTGGGACTTCGTCGTGTTCACCAGCATGAGAACCCGGATACAGCGAGGGAGGGCGTCTGGAACATCCAACTCCTGTGCGCAAAGGAGTGGAACGGTCACCCACCCGAGGGCACGGCCTGCCTCCGCCGGAAATGTGGCATCAAGATCTGGAGTTGCTGTGAAGATCACCGCGGCAATGTCCCGCGCGTGGATCCCATTCGCCTTGACCATCTCTTGAAGGAGCTCTTTGGTCGCGGAGAGAATGGCCTCCTCTGTATTCTCTGATGCGACGGTGGCACCTCGAATCCCTCGCATCTCCATTGCCCCCTTCATGTCCTACCTTGCTCCCTCCCTGATCAAATGGATCGCTGCACGCAGGCCCAAGAGGTAGCTGTATGGACCGAACCCCATCACTTGTCCCCTGCATACCGGAGACAGGACAAGCCTGTGACGGAACTCCTCCCGTGCGTGAAGGTTGCTCAAGTGAACTTCGACCACAGGGATGGAAAGGCTCGCGATGGCATCCCTGAGCGCGTAGCTATAGTGCCCTAACGCTCCGGGATTGATGACAACAGCATCCACAACATTCCTGGCCTGGTGGAGGCGGTCAATGATGGCACCTTCGTGGTTGCTCTGAAAGAACTCCACCTCTACGCCCTCGGCCGCCGCAAGAGCCAGGAGACTCTGGTTGATCTCCTCAAGGGTCTGCCGTCCATAGATCTCCGGCTGGCGCTCTCCCAGGAGGTTCAGGTTAGGACCATGTACCACAAGGATCCTCGCCATCCCTCAGGACCTCCTCAAGGATTGAGGTAGGAACGTCTTCGACGATCTCCACGTGCCCAATGGCTACAGGCAAAGCGAACCGGAGCTTCCCCCCACGTGCCTTCTTATCCAGGGCCATCGCCTCGAGTACTTTCATAGGCTCGACGGCTCTGGGCCTTGTGGGGAGACCTATGTGACGCAGGAGCTCCTCCTGACGACGGGCACTTTCCTCAGGGAAGAGCCCCATTCGCCTTGCAACCTCTGCTTCTAAGGCCATCCCAATGGCAACGGCCTCCCCGTGCCTGTACCGGAATCCCGCGGCAACCTCAAGCGCGTGCCCGATGGTGTGCCCATAGTTTAGGACCATCCTTCTGTTTTGATCCCGCTCATCCTCCTCGACGACATGAACTTTCACAGCAACAGCTCGCTTTATGCTCTCGACCAGCGGGTTGGTCTCAAGGGAGAGAATCCGGCGATGGTTCTGCTCCAGGTGGAGGAAAAGGTCAGGGTCGCCGACTACCCCTGCCTTGACCACTTCCGCCAAGCCTGCACGAACTTCCCTCTTCGGGAGCGAGCGGAGGAAGGCTACATCCGCCATCACCATGTGGGGTTGGTAGAACGTTCCCACGAGATTCTTGGCTCTAGGATGGTTGACCGCTGTCTTCCCCCCAATGCTACTGTCCACTTGAGCGAGGAGGGTGGTAGGAAGATGCACGAGGGGGATCCCCCGCATATAGGTCGAAGCGACGAATCCCCCCACATCTCCGATGACGCCTCCGCCCATTGCGACAAGGATGGAGCTCCTATCTATGCGGGAAGAGGCAAGGCAATCATAGAGGCGCTGCGCTGTACGTAAGCTCTTGGTCCTTTCCCCAGAGGGGATTGTGATCACCGTCACTTCGTATCCCGAGGCCTCCAGAGCTCTCACCACCATCTCTCCATAGCGGGCATGGAGATCTCGATGGGTGAGGAGAGCTACTCTCCGCCCAGAGGCGATTTTCCCCAACGCCCAGCCGAGCAAGCTCACAATTCCCTCTCCGACGTGCACGGGGTAGACTCGTTCCCGGGTGCGCACGGTGAGCGTCTCGCACACCCTTTCGCCAAGGCGGTCAAGGCACTCGTTGACGACATCCTCCAGTTCTTTCCCTGTTACATCCAGGACGATATCGGCATCCCGATAGAGCGGCTCCCTCTCTCGGAGAAGGCGCAATAGGTTTCCTTGGACGTTTCCGGCCAAAAGAGGCCTCCCCTCCGCGCTTCCCAGGCGTGCAAGGAGCGCCTCTGGCTCAGCAACAAGGGAGATCACGACCCCTGCCTCCCGGAGAAGTTTCCGGTTCTCTGGGCGCAGGACTACCCCTCCTCCTGTGGCGATGACCTGCCTCTCTCCCAGGCAGACCTCCCCAACGACCTGGGATTCCAGGTGACGGAAATACGCCTCCCCTTGACTCTGAAAGATCTCCGGGATCGTTCGCCCCTCCCTTGCTTCTACCAAGCCGTCCGTATCCACAAAAGCCCACCCAAGGCGCCCAGCAAGCCTCTCCCCCACCGCGGTCTTCCCTGTTCCCATGAACCCGATAAGAACGATGTTTCTCATTCTTTGATCCGTTGCCTATACTCCTCGTAACTCTTTTTGATGTCAGAAAGGTGATCGCCACCGAACTTCTCCAGCACCGCATCGGCAAGGACAATGGCAACCATTGCCTCGGCCACAACTCCTGCTGCAGGAACCGCGCACACGTCGCTGCGCACGACGACCGCCTCGACAGGTTCCTTCGTGATGAGGTCCACCGAGCGCAGCGGCTGTAGCAGAGTAGAGAGGGGTTTCATGGCGATGCGGACAACGATGGGCTCCCCGGTGCTCATTCCACCTTCGATTCCCCCCGCCCGGTTCGTCCCGCGGTAAAACCCCACTCCCTCCTCCCAGAAGATCTCGTCATGAGCTTGCGAGCCCGGTGTGCGTGCCACGGCGAACCCAAGACCAATTTCCACCCCTTTGATGGCGTTGATGGACATCAAGGCCATAGCGAGCCGTGCATCGAGCTTCCGATCCCAGTGCACGTAGCTCCCTAACCCCGGGGGGACGCCCAGGGCAACTACCTCCACAATGCCTCCCAGCGTATCTCCTCTTTCCCTCGCGACGTCGATCGCGGCCATCATCTGGCGAGCTGCGTTCGGATCGGCACAGCGCACCTCCGAAGCCTCTGCCGCCTCGCGGAGTTCCTCCCAGCGCTTTGGGCGCCATGTTGCTGCCACTCCACCAATTTCTGTAACGTGGCTCAAAATCGAGATCCCTAACTCCTCCAGGAACCGTCGACAGACAGCTCCGGCCGCCACCCGCGCGGCCGTCTCCCTAGCGCTCGCCCGTTCCAGGACCCGGCGCACATCTCGAAAGTTGTACTTCAATGCACCTGTGAGATCTGCGTGACCAGGCCGCGGCCTTGTGATATCGGGTTCATCTGGACGCCAATCCCGGTTGGCTATCCACAAGGCGATGGGAGCACCGCTGGTCTCTCCCCGGATCACGCCGGAGAGGATCTCTGCACGGTCCTGTTCGATGTTCATCCTCGCCCCACGCCCATATCCCAGTTGGCGTCGCTTGAGTTGGACATGAATGTACTCTTCGTGGATGGGCACACCCGCGGGCATGCCCTCTAGGATCGCGATAAGACCTTTCCCGTGCGACTCCCCAGCGGTGTAGAAGCGAAGCATCCCTCTACTCCTCCCTTTGGTGTGCCCAAAGGCCAACCACCTGCTTCATCACAGCGATAGGGGCAGGGCGCCCCGTCCAGATCTCAAAGCTTCTCGCCCCCTGGTAGACGAGCATCGACAAGCCGTTCACCGTTTTCGCCCCCCGCTCCCTCGCCATTCGCAGGAACGGCGTCTCAGGAGGGTGATAGACGAGGTCCACGACCACCATCCCCTCATGGAAGACGGTAGGATCCTGCAACGGGGACCCTTCCCCCTTCATCCCAAGACTTGTAGCCTGCACAACGAGGTCGCAGGAGGGAAGCAGCTCCTTCACTTGCTTTCCTTCGAGGGGGAGGAAGAAGAATCGGACCTGTGGGAACAACCTCGCCAGATCATCTGCCAGCCGCCGGGCCCGCGCGAGGGTACGGTTCAGGATGATTACCTCCTCTGCGCCTTCCCGCGCCACGGCTGCACACACCGCCCTCGCACCTCCACCCGCCCCCAAGACTGCAACTCTCCGCCCCGTTGGGACAAACCGCGCTTCCGAGCGCAGCGCTTCGCGAAAGCCACTCACATCGGTGTTGTACCCCAAACACTTCCCCTCCACGATGTGGATCGTATTCACAGCACCGATCATTTTTGCCTCCTCCTCCACCTCATCGAGGAGGGGCAAGACAGGCTCTTTATGGGGAATTGTCACATTCACCCCCACGACACCGAGCGCCCGCAAACCACGGATGGCATCTGGTAACAAGGAAGGGGACACGGGGAATGGAAGATAACACCAGTTCATGCCGTAGTGCGCGAACGCAGCGTTGTGCATGGGTGGGGAGAGGCTGTGCGAGACAGGATCCCCAATGATCCCCACGACCCTCGTCTCTCCATCGATCCTCCAATGCTCAGGTATTCCCATCATGGCTAGCGTTGAGAACCTTGCCTTCCTACGATCAGGACGATCTCTGGGTTGTTTCGATTATATGCAAACCCCACAGGCTTCGCAACCTTGCCTTCTGTGAGGAAACTCCCAGGGGTCGACTGGGGAGCTGTGGAATCTGACCATGGGATGATGGGAACCCTCGCGAAGGTCCAGACACCACACCATGGGATCACCCGGGTTCTCTACGGCCTCGGGAGCCTTGGGGGAAGCCTTTTGCTCCAGACAGTCCTCCTCTGGATCTTTTTCTACTATTCTCCACCTCCAGGTTCAGGGCTTCCGCCACGTGTAGCTCCGGGCCTCGTAGGGGTGGCAATGGCGGCAGGACGTCTCATCGACGCTCTTGCCGATTTGCCTGTGGCGTTTTGGAGCGACCGGGTGAGGACAAGGTGGGGAAGGCGCAAGCCATTCATCGTCTTGGGCTCTCCCTTTCTCGTCCTGAGTTTTTTCCTCCTCTGGTCCCCGCCAAAACCCCACCTCGCTCTCGAGAACTTTCTCTACCTGACGCTCCTTCTGTCCTCCTTCTTCTTCCTGTTCACGCTGGTCATGAACCCGTATGCAGCGCTCCTCCCTGAGATCACCGCGGGAGGGAGAGGGAGAGTTACCACCGCGGCATGGCAGGCAGCGTTCAACCTTATCGGTGTCGGCGGAGCCTTTGTGCTCTCTTCTTGGCTCTCTATGAGATATGGATTCCCCCGCATGGCTCTCATCCTCGGTGGCCTTGCCCTTCTCGCCCTGTGGGCCGCAGGAAGCGTACGGGAGGAAGAGCTCGCGGAAGGTGCATGGGGAATCCGGCAGGTTAGGCAAGTTATCCGAGAGGTCCTCGCGATGAAGAGCTTCCAGATCTACCTTGTAGGACTGAGTTTGATGTGGTTCGGGCTGAGCATGGTCAACCTCTCCCTCGTCTACTTCATTACCATCCTCATGGGTCTCCCCAAAGAAAAGACAGGTCATGTGCTGGCGGTCTCCCTCCTATGCACCCTTGCGGGGACACCCCTTGTTCCCTGGACCGTCAAAACCTTGGGGAAACGCAGGACCCTCCTTGCGGCCCTTGGGGTCATCTTGTTTGTTTTGCCTTTGCTCTCTACGCTTGGGCTGTGGCCCTTCCCCCTCAGCCCTGCCGTGCAGGGGTACCTTCTCGTCGCGGCATCAGGGCTTCCTCTCGCAGTTCTTTTCGTCCTCCCCAATGCTCTCCTCGCAGACATCGCTGAGGATCACGGTAAGACTCGTGGGGTGCGACACGAAGCTCTCTTCTTTGCGTTCCAGGGACTTGTATTTAACGGAACGACAAGCCTCGCAGCGGCAACCCTTGGGGGAATCCTCCAGGTGCTTGGGTACGCACCACCACATGCGCTTGGCCTCCGGGCGGTCCCGATGGTAGCCGCCGCGTTTGTTGCCACTGGAGCGATTGTATTCCTTCGCTATCCAGAGAAGGAACTTTACTCCTTCAAGAAGAGCTGTGGGGCACGCTCGAGCTCGGCCAAGATCGCCAAGTAACTGGCATACCGCTCTGGGTGAACCTTTCCTTCTTCAACCCCTCGCTTTACAGCACACCCAGGCTCGGCGACATGCAAACAATCGGGAAAGGTGCAGGAGCCCCGAAGAGCTCGGATCTCCGGGAAGAGGTCTTGGAGCCTTTCGCGGGGGATGTGGAGGACCTCAAGAACTTGGACCCCGGGTGTGTCCACAACAAAGCCTCCAGAGCTGAGAGGGAGCAACTCAGCCGTTGTTGTAGTATGCCGCCCTTTTTGTGCGCGCGCGCTGATCTCCCCAACACGCCGGCCGAGCCCAGGCTGGATGGCGTTGAGTAGGCTACTCTTTCCCACCCCCGAAGGACCCACGAGGATGGAGATGCGATCCCGGAGGATGGCTTTCAGGTGGTCCAACCCCTCTCCGGTGCGCGCGCTCGTGAATACAACCTGATAGCCTATGGCACGGTAGCGCGCTGCGAGCTCTTCCGGGATGCCAAGGTCGACCTTGTTCAGACACAGGATGGGCACCAAACCCTCAGCCTCTGCAAGGACAAGGAAGCGGTCGATGAAGGCAGGTGAAGGATCAGGAGCACGAGCAGCAAACACGACCACTGCCTGATCCACGTTCGCGGCGAGTACTTGGCGGATCTTCGGGTTGCGTGGGGAGGCCTTCGAAAGGGTAGAAGCGCGTGGGAGGATCTCCTCAATCACCCCCGTCCCATCCGGCAGCAGAGTGATCGTCACGTGATCGCCCACAACCACGGGACTTGTCTCCATGCGACGTTCCCTTTTCACGCGCCCGCGCAGCACGCACTGGACCGTTCTCCCGCCAGTGTACACAAAACAGAACCCACCAACCACCTTGACCACTGTGCCCTGAACCCTCTCTTGAAGAAGAGCTGGAGGGCACATACTTCCCTTGATTACTCCTCCTTTCCCGAAACCTTGGCGACGGCAGCTACCCTATCATCTTCGCCAACCTTGATGATCCGCACACCCTGGGCGTTGCGACCCATGATCGAGAGATCTTTGCCGGGACACCGGAATACAATCCCTTTGGTCGTGACAATGAGGATCTCGTCCTCGTCGTCAATGGCGCGGATGGTCACAACGTGTCCGTTCTTCCTCCCGATCCGGATATTTCGGACACCCTTGCCGCCGCGGCGCTGGAGTGGATACGCCTCCACGGGGGTCCGCTTGCCGTATCCCAGATCGGTAACTGTGAGCAACGTCCTCCCTTCATGGACCTCGGCGACGCCGACAACCTCATCCCCCTGGCGCAGCCGGATGGCCCTCACTCCCCGAGCGGCCCGTCCCATCTCCCGGATGTCCTTCTCGTGGAAGCGGATGGCCTGTCCCAGACGCGTTGCGAGCACCAGTTCCTTTGTCCCATCTGTGTGGCGTACCCCTACCAGCTCATCCCCCTCGTCAAGGGCCACAGCGATCACCCCTGCCCGTCTGGCATGGATGAACTCCATGAGACCCGTCTTCTTAGCAAACCCATACTTGGTCACCATGAAAAGATGACCAGCCTCCTCAAAGCTGCGCAGCCCAATGACCGCATTGACGCGTTCTCCTCCTGAGATTCCCACGAGGTTTGACAGCGCAACCCCCCGCGCAGTGCGTCCTGCCTCTGGGACCTCATAGGCCTTGAGACGGTATACCTTCCCGCGATCTGTGAAGAAGAGGAGGAAGCTATGGTTGGTGGTCACGACGGCATGTTCCACCACATCCTCCTCCCTGGTCTCCATCCCCATGATGCCCCTCCCGCCACGACGCTGGCTACGGTAGACATCAAGGGGCTGCCGCTTGATATACCCGAAGCGCGTCAGGGTGACCACCACAGGCGTGTCAGCGATGAGGTCCTCTGCCTCCAGTTCTGCTTCCTTGGCCAGGATTCGCGTACGTCGCTCGTCCCCGTACCTCTCCTTGATCTCCAAGAGCTCCTGGCGAACGATCCCAAGGATCTTACGGGGATCGAGAAGGATCTCGCGAAGGGAGGCGATGCGCTTAAGGAGTTCGCGGTGCTCTTCTTCGAGCTTCTCCCGCTCGAGAGCCGTCAGGCGCTGCAGGCGCATCTCCAGGATAGCGTCGGCCTGGACCTCCGAAAGACCAAACTTCGAGGCGAGTCCTTTCCTCGCAGAAGGGACATCCTTGGACTTCCGGATGAGGGCAAGGACCTCGTCCAAATGCTGAAGCGCAATGTGCAAACCCTCCACGATATGCAGGCGCTGCTCAGCCTTGGATAGCTCGTGCCGAATCCTGCGCTCCGTCACCACTCTCCGATGCTCGAGGTAATGAGTAAGCAGTTCTTTCAAGGTGAGGATGCGCGGGATGCCGTCCACCAGTGCGAGCATAATCGCCCCAAAGCTCGTCTGCATCTGGGTGTGTTTGTAAAGCTGGTTCAGAACGATCTGGGGGTTGGCATCCCGGCGGAGCTCAATGACGATCCGTAACCCCTCACGGTCGCTCTCGTCGCGGAGGTCGGTGATCCCCGTCACCTTCTTCTCCCGGACGAGGCCCGCGATGCGTTCAATAAGAGCCGCCTTGTTGACCATGTAGGGGATCTCGGTGACCACAATCGCCGTTCGTCCGCCCCGCAACTCCTCAATGGTGGCCTTTGCGCGGATGGGGATGGAACCCTTCCCCTTCAGGTACGCATCCCGGATGCCTTCCTTCCCCAGGATGAGCCCTCCCGTAGGGAAGTCCGGCCCCTTGACGATCTTCAAGAGGTCCTCAGGATCTGCGGCATAGCCTTTCTCTGGGTCCCACCGGTCCACAAGGTAGACAAGGGCATCCACCAGCTCGGAGAGGTTGTGGGGAGGGATGTTCGTAGCCATCCCCACCGCAATCCCACTTGCCCCGTTCATGAGCAGGTTGGGGACGCGCGCCGGGAGCACCGTGGGTTCCATCATGGTCTGGTCAAAGTTGGGCATGAAGTCCACGGTCTCTTTGTCGATGTCCGCCAGCATCTCCATGGCAATGGAAGAAAGCCTAGCCTCGGTATAGCGCATCGCCGCAGGAGAGTCCCCGTCCACAGACCCGAAGTTCCCCTGCCCATCCACCAGTGGGTACCGGAAGGAAAACTCCTGGGCCATCCGCACAAGTGCTTCGTAGACAGGGGCATCCCCATGAGGATGGTACCGGCCCATGACATCCCCAACGATACGGGCGCACTTCTTGTAGGCGGCATCCGGGCGCAATCCTAACTCCAGCATCCCGTAGAGGATCCTGCGCTGAACGGGCTTGAGACCGTCGCGCACGTCCGGGAGTGCCCGGCTCACAATCACCGACATGGCGTAATCGAGGTAGGAAGCTTTCATCTCCTCCTCGATGGGCCGCGGGATGACCTTGGACTCCTCCATTGCCATTGCTCTTCCCCTCAGTTTTCTTGGGTTCTCAGGGCACGCCGTCCCCTTTTGGAAAGCCTTCTCTTTGTTCCCTCTCGAGGTTCTCTAGGAGTCTTCCCAATGCCTGGAAAACCTGAGAAGCAACAGCAAACACATGACGCATTTGCTGGACCCCTCAGATGTCCAGGTTGCGTACTTCCTTGGCATATCTTTGGATGAACTGCCGGCGGGGGGCCACCTGCTCTCCCATGAGGGTCCGGAAGATCTCATCTGCCTTCTGTGCGTCCTCAAGGCGGACTTGGAGAAGGGTCCGCGTTTGTGGGTTCATGGTTGTTTCCCAGAGTTGTTCTGGGTTCATCTCACCCAATCCCTTGTAACGCTGGACCTCGAAGTGGTGCCCGTTCTCCTTAAGCTCTGCGATGATCCGCTGGAGCTCCGCATCACTATATGCATAGCGGCGCTCCTTCCCGACCCGCACCAGGTAGAGCGGGGGCTGGGCGATGTAAACCTTCCCGTGTTCAATCAGACCTCGCATATACCGGTAGAAGAAGGTGAGAAGGAGGGTCCGGATATGTGCACCATCGACGTCCGCGTCTGTCATAAGGATGATACGGTCGTAACGGCGCTTGTGGATGTCGAAGTTCTCCTTCAATCCCGTCCCGAGCGCCGTGATGAGGGCGCGGATCTCCTCGTGGGCAAGCATCTTAGTCTCACGCGCCTTCTCCACATTCAGGATCTTCCCTTGGATCGGGAGGACAGCCTGGAAATGCCTATCACGGCCTTGTTTGGCGGATCCTCCAGCGGAATCGCCTTCCACCACGAAGAGCTCACACTTGCTCGGATCCTTTTCCACACAATCTGCAAGCTTCCCTGGAAGCGTGGAAACTTCCAGCGCACTCTTTCGCCGGACAAGCTCGCGGGCCTGTTTAGCGGCTTCCCGCGCCCTCGCTGCGGTAATGGCTTTGTTGACGATCCGCCGCGCTTCGGTAGGATGTTCCTGAAGGTACGTAGCAACAGCTTCACCGACGATTGATTCTACGATCCCCTTCACCTCAGTGTTCCCGAGCTTGGTCTTGGTTTGTCCTTCGAACTGAGGTTCGACGAGCTTTACGGAAAGCACTGCGGTGAGTCCTTCGCGCACGTCTTCCCCCTGTAAAGGGGGGTCGCTTTCTTTGAGAAATCCCATTCGACGCGCGTACTCATTGATGGTACGCGTAAGGGCAGAGCGAAATCCTACAAGATGCGTTCCCCCTTCAGTCGTGGGGATGGTGTTGACATACGTCAGGACATCTTCAAGGTAAGTATCGGTGTACTGGATTGCCACCTCTACCTCTGTTTCCCCCCGTAGGCGCCGGTCGTAAATGGGCTCTTCGTGGAGGACTGTCCGGTTCTTGTTCAGAGCCCTGACCAGCTCCCGGATCCCTCCTTCGTGGCGGAATCGCACACTCTGCCCTGTACGCTCGTCCACAAGGGAGAGGGTAAGACCAGCGTTAAGGTAAGCAAGATCCTCTAGACGCCGCGCGAGGACTTGGAAGTCGAACTCCAGAGAGGTCATGATTTGAGGGTCTGGTTTGAACGTCACGCGGGTGCCGTGTCGATCTGTGGTCCCAATGATCTCAAGTTCCGTGACTTTCTTCCCCCTGGCAAACCGCTGGCGGTAGGCCTTCCCATCGCGCCAAACCTCAACCTCCAGCCACTCAGAGAGGGCATTGACGACAGATACTCCCACCCCGTGAAGACCACCAGAGATCTTGTAGGCCCCTCCTCCGAACTTACCCCCAGCGTGGAGCATCGTCATCACGACTTCCACCCCTGGTTTCCCCACCCGGGGGACGATGTCCACAGGGATCCCTCCGCCGTCGTCGATCACTGTAGCCGAACCATCTCGATGAAGGATCACCTCGATGTTTTCACAGCGTCCGGCGAGAGCCTCGTCCACACTATTGTCCACGACCTCGAACAGAAGGTGGTGGAGGCCATCGGGGCCGGTGCTCCCGATGTACATAGCTGGCCGCCGGCGTACGCCCTCGAGGCCTTCTAGAACTTGAATCTGCTGGGCATCGTAGGTCTTCCGCACGCCAGGACCCCCGTACACAAAAAGTGGGCACACGCACTCGCGTATGCCTTTGCCCAGTATACCACCCGTCCCTACCCCTGTCAATTTGCCTTCAGAAAGGCCATTTGGCCGCTTCGGCCCCGGAGAATCTCGTTCTCCCAAGGGAATGGAAAATCCGCTTTGCCAAAGTGACCGATGAAACCGTCGAGGGATAGATAGCGGAGGAGGTGATGACCAAGGTCTTGCACTCAGCCGTGATCCCGTTTCCACGCAGGCGTCCTTCCTTGGCAGCTCTCTCAATGAGGCAACGGATCTCTTCGGATTTCTCTAGGAGCCGTGCGTCAAGAATGGTCACGATCTCTGTGGTGAGAACTACGAGATCCCCTCCCAGGTGCACGTACACCTCCATACCTCCCCTCGTTCCCCTCTGCTATTCCCCTTCCCTACTCGCGACGACGAACCGGATATCTTCAAGGACCTTTGCTCCAACCCTGCGATGGATTTCCTCTATGAGCTCTTTGCGACGCAGGGAGAGCTCTTGCGCCCAGACAGGGTGGCTCGTGACCACGATAAGGACGCCGTTTTGGACAGATCGAGCCCAGGCAACCCGTGCTACCTCCTGGCCAACTACTTCCTCCCAGAGGTGTTGCGCGAGCGCAGCAGCCGCAATCCTTGCCCACTCCTGACCAGGTCCACTGCGGCGAAGGACTTCTTGAATGGGAGTTAGCTCCGAACGCCTTCTCCGGCCCATTGGGAGACCCTCCCTGCATGGATGGAAAACACCTTCGCCGTGAGTCCTTCCAGCGCTGGAGATGGGAGAGAGGTTGCTGTCACCAAGACCTGGGGACCATGCGCGACCCGCGCAAGTAACCCAGATTGGCGGTTAAGGTCAAGTTCAGCAAGGACGTCATCGAGGAGGAGCACGGGCTCCTCCCCCAGCTCCTGGCGGAAGACTTCCCACTCCCCAAGCCGCCAAGCAAGCATGGCTGCTACCTGTTGCCCTCGTGACCCGTAGGCGCGCAAGTCAAGCCCACCCACACGGAATACAACCTCATCCCTGTGTGGGCCGGTGAGCGTTGACCTACGCTGTTCCTCCAACTTCCGGAATCGCTTTAGGGCAGCTCGTCCAGCTTCTCCTACCTCCTGTGAGGTGGTGCCGTCCCAAGAAGGAAGAAAGTGCACCTCAAGGGACTCCTGTCCTCCTGTGAGCTCTTGATAGGCCTGGCTCACAAGGGGAGCTAAGCGCCTCAGAAAGCCATGCCTTCGTACAGTAAGGACAACCCCATGGAGAATAAGCTGCTCATCCCATGGTTCGAGCTCTCGGAAAAACCCCTTTCTGAGCAGGGAGTTCCTTTGGTGGAGAGCGCGTCCGTAGCGGACGAGCGTACCATAGTAGGGGCGACTCACTTGCACCAGGGCCTCGTCCAGGAGCCGTCGGCGGAGAGCTGGCGCCCCCTGCAAGACCTCCTGGTCGTGGGCCCATGCAAGGATCACGGGGATGTGCCCTAAGAATTCCCCACGCGATACTCCCTTCCCATTGACGCGGAGCTCCTTAAAGAAGCCGGGCACTCGCCAGAGCATAACATCCAGGGATTCCTCACGCGTCCCGTGTCGGACGCGGGCTCGTAAGAGCGCGCGCTCTTGGAAGCAGTTGATCACCTCCGCCTCCTTTCGTGCCCGCGGCGATCTTCCTGTTGCCACCATGTAAACGGCCTCAATAAGACTTGTCTTCCCTTGGGCATTGCCCCCGATCAAGAAATTTAACCCCTCCCCAGGATCTATTCGCACATGGCCAAGGTTCCGGAACCCCTGGGCCTCGAATTCCAGGAGAGTAGCCATCTCTTCTCACCTAATAATATCAAACTTTTGTTCGGTATTCAAGGGACGGAAACGATATACGTCCCTCTGCCCTCTACCTCCACAATGTCTCCTGGGTATAGGGTACGTCCACGACGGCGCTCTACCTCCCCATTTACCCGGACAAAACCTTGGGCAATGAGGACTTTCGCCTGTCCACCGGTCTGGACGATCCTGGCCCACTTGAGGAATTGGCCCAGCTCAATCGTAGGAGTATGGATAAGAACCCTATGCATAGATCCGCACAGGGGCGAGGATGTAGAGATAATCCTCGAAGTCGGTAGGACGCAATACCCCAGGGCTTAATGGGCCAGTGAGGTCAAAGAAGACATATTCAGAAGAGATGATCGTCAGGGCATCCAAGAGATACCTGGCGTTAAAGGCAACCTGGATAGGCTCTCCAGACGATTCCACCTCTACCTCCTCTCGGGCCCTGCCTACCTCAGGTGTGTTCGATGTGACGATCATTGTGTTTTGAACGGTATGGATCTGCACGACATTGCTGGAATCCCTCGCGGTGATACTCGCCCGCCGGACAGCTGCCAGGAAGTCGCCTGTGGCCACGCGGATGCGTTGTTTGTACTCATGGGGAATGATCTGCTCATAATTGGGAAATGTCCCGGCTATGGTCCTTGTGAGGATCCGCACACGGGGGAGTAAGAAGGCTACCTGCCCACCGGCCATCGCGACCTCTACATCCCCAAGGATGCCTCCCAGGGCTCTCGTTAGTTCGTGCATGGCCTTCTGCGGAAGAATCACGTTAAGCGACCCCTCTGCGGCCTCAGAGAGTGTTGTTTTCCTCAGCGCTAACCTTCCCCCATCGGTTGCCACCATCCGTGCATCCCGCCCAGAAACAACGAAGTTGATCCCTGTAAGGTGAGGGCGTGTCTCGTCCGTGCTGCATGCGAAGATAGTCTGCCGGATCATTGTACGAAGGAGGTCCGCAGGAAGACGGCAGATGGGCTTTTCTCCCACCTCAGGGATGGAGGGGAAATCTTCTGGGGCCATCCCCATGATCTCAAAGGAGCTTCTTCGACAAATGATCTCTGCTTGGGTTGTCCCTACCTCCGACCGGATTTCCACCTCATCGCTTGGGAGGTTATTGAGGATCTCGACAAGGAGCTTAGCTGGGAGGGCAAGCGCCCCTCCCTCCTCAACAAACGCGGGAACCGTCGCCTGGATCGCCACTTCGAGGTCCGTGGCTGAAAGGTTTACTCCCTCGGCCCTGGTTTGGAGGAGGATCGTCCCTAAGATCGGCATCGTACTCCTAGTAGAAATGGCCCGGGAGACAAGCTGAGTCCCCCACTCAAGGTCCTTCTGGGTACTCCGAATTCGCATCCCTAAATCCTCCACTCCTCCCCCTCTAGTATTTTCATAGAAATAGATTCACCGTAGGCGTAGTAGTCCCTGTGTACTCTGGGGAGAAAGGCTCTCTTAGAAGAGGGGGTGCCTCATAGAGAAAATACACCCACAGAAGAAGCTGTGGGAGATCATTGAATTGGTTGTGGGGAACTTCTCCCCTTTCCACACATCCTGAAGTCACAAGCACCTCCTGTGGACATCTTTCCTACTTATCCACATGTTTCCCCCAGATCCACAACTACTCTCCTCTTCGGAATTGCTCTATCAAAGCCTTGATGGAGGCGGCAAGATGTGGATCCTGGCTCATCACAGCCTTCACACGCTCGCACGCGTGGAGCACTGTCGTATGATCTCTACCCCCAAACTCCTGGCCGATCTGGGGGAGTGAAGCGTCAGTAAGCTCTCTAGCGAGATACATGGCTACCTGCCTAGGGAAAGCCACGCCTTTGGTGCGCCGCTTCCCTCGCATCTCTTCTACCCGGATGCCGAAGTATTCGGCGACGACTTTCTGGATCGCCGCGAGTGTAACAGGTTTCACCCTTGAGGGGGGGAGGATATCAGCTAGGGCTTCCGCTGCGACCTCCACAGTGAGGGGGAGTGAGGCGTGGGTAGCGTAAGCGACGACCCGCACAAGGGCCCCTTCTAGCTCGCGGATGTTGCTTTGGACTTGTTTGGCGATGAACTCCGCGACCTCGTCGGGGAGGTTGATGGCGTCGATCTCAGCCTTCTTCCTGAGAATGGCAATCCTTGTTTCCAGGTCAGGCGGCTGAATGTCCGCGATCAAGCCCCACTCAAAACGCGAGCGAAGGCGGTCCTCTAGCGTGGGGATCTCCTTTGGGGGGCGGTCGCTTGTAATCACAATCTGCTTACCAGCCTCATGGAGAGAGTTGAAAGTATGGAAGAACTCCTCCTGGGTTCGCTCCTTCCCCGCAAGGAATTGGATGTCGTCGATGAGGAGGACATCGACACTCCGGTACTTGTTCCGAAATTCCAGTGTTTTATCGTCACGAATCGCATTGATGAGCTCATTCGTGAACTTCTCGGAAGAGGCATACACAACACGGTAATACTGCCGATTTTGCAGAACATGGTGCCCAATGGCCTGGAGGAGGTGCGTCTTCCCGAGACCCACACCACCATAAATGAAGAGGGGGTTATAAGCCTTCGCCGGTGCTTCGGCGACGGCGACCGCCGCCGCGTGTGCGAAACGATTTCCCGTCCCAACCACAAAGGTGTCAAAGGTATACTTGGGGTTCAAGGGGATTGCCTCTGTCGCCCGGACAGGTCGCCGGGCTTCGGCCACAGTAGTTACGGGTATGGGCTCCTCGGCTGCGACGCTGAATTGGACCTTTACGCTCCGCTGGAGGATTCCTTGGAGGATGCTTGTAATGAGCCCGATGTAGCGGGACTCTAGCCATTCCTTGGCAAACTTGCTGGGGACGGCAAAGATGAATGTCTCCCCTTCGAGCGCAACCGGCTCCACCGCTTTGACAAACGATTCATAGGTTGGCTTGCTGAGGAGTCCCTCCATCCTCTTAAGGGCTTCCTGCCAAACATCCTCGACAGCGAAGTTGGAAACGCTCACGCTCCTCCCCCTCCTGGGCAAACCTATTTTAAGTCCCAAACAAACCTTGCGAATAGATTTGGCTGTGGCTACCTAATCCCTGATCTGCGCCGGATATTTTAGGGTTTAAAGACCTCGTCGAGGTATGCGATGCCTTCCTCGGTCAAAGTGCGTTTTCCTCCTCCTTTCGTGGTGACTAGCTGTAGGCTCTCCAGGATCTGGAGTTCTCGGTAAGCCGTGCTGTGGCTAATCCCAAGCTCCTTGGAGAGGGTGGTCGGGCCCACCGACCCGAGCTCGGCAATGAGGAGGAGGATCTTCTTCTGGCGCGGTGTGAGTGGCAAGCGGTGCGTGTGTGGTGGGGGTGACGCAGGGAGCCCTGGAGCGATCCGGCCATGAGGAAGGCGCTTTTCCATCTGTAATGTCACCACAGTACCATGCTCTAAATTATCTTCAATGGTGATGGTCCCACCAAGGAAGCTCAGTTGCTCCCTGGCAACAGGGAGACCAGACCCCACCCCTCGGATGAACCGCTTCATCTCCCTAGTTGCTGTTGTAAAGCCAGGGAGGAAGGCTTTCTCTTTGTCTTTAATCCCTGGACCTCTATCGGAGATCCGGATAGTGTTTCCATCCTCAAGAATGGTGATCACGGCATCCTGGAAGTAGGCGTGGATCAGGTTCTCGATGATCTCCCGGATCACGACATAAGGGATGCGCCCCCCCCGCTCCCGGGAATAGTTATACGTTTTGCTGGCAAGCTCCCCGACCAGTTCATGGAAATCGGACGAGGAGAGGGAGATAACCTGTGGGGTGGCCTGGGGAGAGTCGTAAATCGCCAGACGCACTTCAGGACCTCCTTCTGGTATCTCCTCCTCGCGGTGACGCCCCCGGTCGCGGAGGAGGCGGAGGAAAAGATCTTGTAAGGTGGACCTGTCCTCCCGTGCGTGCGCCTCCATAAATTTGCCACCTCCTCAAAAACTCCTACTAAGACCCACAAAGGACCTCCTTCCAAGTTCGCGTTCTGTGATAGTTCAAGAATACATCGTGGTTGTGGATAACTTTGGAAAGGCGCGCCGTTCCATTCGCTCCTGGCATCGAGGTTCCCTGTCGAACATAGGGACGTATTCTTGTATGCGGGGAGGGGTGTACCGGTTATCCACAGGTGTGGAAAATCTTGTGGATAACCAGCAATGATTCCTCGAAGGGGTCGCTTAAAAGTTCACCTGTTCTTCCGAGGAATTGGGGATAAGGCAGTCGGCAGCCCAAGAAAATGTGGATAATTCATTGGCTTATCCCCAGCCTATCCACATCAGTGGTATCACGGTGTGTTACGGCACGGTTGCGGTTGAATGTGCCGCAGGGTTTATGGTATAGTAGATAGGCAAATTTCGGGCTACCAGATCCCCGTTTGGAAAGGGGTCAGTGGATTGCCTAAACGGACGTATCAACCCAAGCGCCATCGACGGAAGAGGGTTCATGGGTTCCTCGCCCGTATGGCCACGCCGGGAGGACGCAATGTCCTCCGGCGAAGGAGGGCCAAGGGGAGGAAGAGGCTTACGGTGTGAGCGGCTGTTGTCAAAGCCCTTTGATCGGCTTTCCCAGAGCAGAGATTTCCAGCGGGCCTACCGGTTTGGGCGCAGGTATAGCGGCGATTCCTTCTTGGTTTACGTGCTGGACCGAGGGGGGGCAGGTCTCCGGGTCGGGATCGTGGTGGGCCACCGGCATGGCGGGGCAGTTGAAAGGAATAGACTTCGACGGAGGATTCGGGAGGCTGTGCGGAGGCTCGCCCCATTCCTGAAAGAGGGAGCGGATGTAGTGATCATCCCCCGCGCCGGCGCCATTGAAGGGAAGGAACGGTTTTCGGATTTCGTGAGCAGCTTGGCTGAGGTCCTTTCACAGGCTGGCTTGCTCATGGAAGCGTAGCCCAGGGGGATAGGAGGAAGTATGCGGCTAAGCTTGCGGGAGATCCTCATCGTGGCGATCCGCGGCTACCAGAGGTTTCTCTCTCCTTATCTACCTCCCTCCTGCCGATTCTATCCTTCTTGCTCGCAGTACGCCCTTGAGGCGGTGAGCAAGTACGGGGCCATCCGGGGTTTGTGGCTTGCCCTCCGGAGGTTGTTGCGGTGTCATCCATTCCACCCGGGCGGATTCGATCCGGTGCCATGAGGAGTACACGATGTTTCAAGGTCTTGTCCATCTAATCACCAATGCACTCCACTTTTTTTATGGCTTCACCAAGAGCTATGCCTTAGCCATTGTCCTCCTTACCCTTGTAATCAAGTTAATCCTCCACCCTCTCACCCGTACCCAACTGAAGTCCATGAAGGGGATGCAGATGCTCGCCCCTAAAATGGAGGAGCTCCGCCGGAAATACAAGGATGATCCCCAGCGTCTCAACAAGGAGCTCATGCAGCTCTACCGTGCCCATGGGGTAAACCCCTTTGGAGGATGCCTCCCTATGCTAATCCAGCTTCCAGTCCTCTGGGCGCTCTTTCGCGCACTTTATACCCCCGGACTATTCAGCGGGGCAACCATCTTTGGGATTCCCCTTGACGCAGTCCCGCGGCTCTCGGTGGAAGTACTTACGAAACACCCGATCTGGATGATCTTTCCCATTCTCGTTGGAGCCACGACATACCTACAGCAGCACCTCACAGTCACAGACCCAGCGCAAGCGCGCATGTTTGTTTTGATGCCCCTCATGGTTGCCTACTTCGCAACCCTCATGCCCATCGGTGTCTCGGTATATTGGATCGTCTCCACCCTGGCCTACCTTGTGGAATATCTCATCGTGGTTGGCCGGCCACGGCTACAGGCGCAGCGGTCTGCTCCTGCGAGAGTTGTACAGAAAGGAGCGAGGCGAACGTGAAGGAGCTGGAAGAGACCGGGCGGACCGTCGATGAGGCTGTCGAGAAAGCCCTTCGCACGCTCGGGGTGGACCGGGATGAGGTAGATGTGGAGGTCCTGGAGGAAGGAAGCCGTGGGGTCTTCGGGTTCGGCGGGAAGGAGGCGAGAGTCCTCGTCCGCGTCCGCCAGGACTATGCAAAGCTTGCAGGAGAGATTGTGGGGCGCATCATCAAAGAGATGGGATTCCAAGGGAAGATCCAGGTCAAGAGGTCGAGGGAGTCCATCGAAGTTAGTGTGGAGGGGAGAGACCTTGGAGTCCTCATTGGAAAGCGGGGCCAGACCCTAGATGCCTTAGAATACCTCACCACCCTGATCCTCTCCCGGCGCGCGGGGAAACGTCTTCAGGTCACGGTGGACGTGGAGGGGTATCGAGAACGCAGGAGGAAAGCCCTGGCAGTCTTGGCAAGGCGGGTAGCAAGGCGTGTGGTTCAGGAGGGGCGAGAGATTCCCTTGGAGCCCATGAGTGCAAGGGATCGCAGAGTCATCCACATGACCCTCCAGGATCACCCCCGCGTGTACACCTATAGCGAGGGGGCTGGGGAACAGCGAAGGGTGGTGATCGCCCCCAAACCCCACAACAAGGAGACGGCATCTCCTCACCAAGGTGAGGGAGGCGGGATGTAAGCGTGCTCCATGCGGATTTCCGTGGGGAAGGCGACCCCCTTGCTCTTCTCCGCAGGGGCGCCTATGAACTGGGCATCTCCCTCCTCCCCGACCAGGAAGCACAATTCCAACGTTACATCGAGCTTCTCCTTACTTGGAATCCCCGGCTTGGGTTGACGGCCCAGACAGACCCTGAAGAAATTGTGATCCATCACTTCCTTGATTCCCTTCTTGTGTTAAAAGGAACAGACTTCCCGAGCGGGTCCGAGGTCCTCGATGTTGGATCAGGGGCAGGGTTCCCGGGGGTACCTCTTGCGATTGTACGCCCCGACATCCAGGTGATCCTCCTAGAGGCGTCCAGGCGGCGCGCTGCATTCCTTGAGCGCCTCGCCTGGACACTGAAGGTCCCCCTCCAGGTGATCTGGGGGAGAGCGGAGGATATCGCCCACAACCTCAACTGGAGGGAGCGATTCCCCCGCGTGGTTTCCAGGGCAGTAGCTCCTCTCCGAGTCCTTCTGGAATTTTGCCTTCCCTTCGTGGAGGTAGGGGGGATCGGCGTCTTCCTTAAAGGGAAGCGTGCAGACGAGGAGATAAGGGGCGCAAGGAGGGCCTTGCAAATATTGGGTGGGGGACCCCCTTTGTCGATCCCTGTAGCGCTTCCTTTTACAGACCTCGTGCGTGTAGTTGTCGTCGTTCCCAAGGTTACCTCCACGCCGACTGGGTATCCCCGCCGTCCTGGGATCCCATCCAGGAGACCCCTGTAAGGGCAGGATGTTTCACCACTCTAGCGAAATGGTTTGAAGAAGTGCATCTTAGGGGTCCAACCGTGGGAATAGTTCTAACAATTGTCAACCAGAAGGGCGGGGTGGGGAAGTCCACCACGGCAGTGAACTTAGGAGCCTGCCTCGCTGAACGGTCCCACCGGATCCTTCTCATCGACATGGACCCCCAGGCAAATGCGACGAGCGGGGTGGGGGTGCGGAAACGGGATGTCGTTGTCTCGATGTACGATGTCCTTATTCGCGGTGAGCCCATGGAAGGGGTCATTCTCCCAACGCCCGTGATGAACCTGGACCTCGCACCGGCGAGCATCCACCTAGCAGGGGCAGAGGTGGAGCTTGTCACAGCCCCAGGGAGAGAAGGGAGGCTTCGAGCTGCGTTGTCTCCTCTGCGGGAGAAATACGACCTCCTCCTCGTGGACTGTCCCCCATCCCTTGGTCTATTGACAGTGAACGCCCTTGTCGCCGCGGACGAGACCATCATCCCAATCCAGTGCGAATACTACGCCCTTGAAGGGCTCTCCCAGCTTGTGGATTCCATTGCCCTCGTCCGA
This sequence comes from bacterium, assembly GCA_030550015.1. Lineage (GTDB taxonomy): Bacteria > Sysuimicrobiota > Sysuimicrobiia > Sysuimicrobiales > Thermofontiviventaceae > Thermofontivivens > Thermofontivivens primus. The sequence goes on from JAUQQG010000046.1 coordinate 63,667, forward strand.
CGGCACCTCAACCCCAACCTTCGCATCGGAGGGGTGCTCTTGACGATGTACGACGCGCGGACGAACCTCTCCCAACAGGTTGTCGACGAGGTCCGGAGGTATTTCAAGGAGAAAGTATTTGAGACGGTGATCCCCAGAAGCGTCCGGTTGGCAGAGGCCCCCAGCTACGGGCAACCGATCATCCTCTATGATTCTTCGTGCCGGGGGGCAGAGGCATATAGAAACCTCGCAAAGGAGGTAGAATCTCGTGCCGGTCTCCTCACACGAGTCCCCTGATCGGGGCGGCCGAAAAAAGGGAGGGTTGGGGAAGGGGCTTGCAGCCCTCTTTCCTGGAATCGAGCTCAGGGAGGAGGCGGTTCAGGAGATCCCTATTGAGCTGATCTCTCCAGGGCCCTTTCAACCACGATCGGAAACCCCAGGTGAAGATTTCCAACAGCTCGTTGCCTCGGTAAAGGAGCATGGTATTCTGCAGCCAATCCTTGTGCGTCCACGGGAGGAAGGCTATGAGATCGTAGCGGGAGAGCGAAGGTGGAGAGCCGCTGCGGCTGCAGGACTTCCCACCATCCCCGCCGTGGTCCGCCCCCTAGGGGACAGGGAAGCCATGGAGGTTGCTCTTGTGGAAAACCTCCAGAGGCTAGACCTATCGCCGCTTGAGCGTGCTCGGGCATACGACCGGCTGATCAAGGAGTTCCAGATGACCCAGGAGGAGATCGCCCGTCGGATCGGTCTGAGCCGCTCCGCAGTTGCCAATACCCTGCGTCTCCTTCAGCTCCCAAAGGAGATCCAGTCTAGCCTTGAGGCAGGCGAGCTTACTGAGGGCCATGCCCGCGCAATTCTCACACTGGGCGATACTACGAGGATGCTTGAGGTCTGGGGGGAGGTGAAGAAAAGGGGGCTCTCGGTCCGGGAGACGGAGTCCCTGGTTCGGAGGGTCCAGAGTGTTTCACGTGAAACAAAAGCTAAAACCCAATTAAGACGCGACCCACAGCTCACGCTTCTCGAAGAAGAGCTACGCGCTTACCTCGGGACCCAAGTGAGGATTATTCAAAGGAGGAAGAAGGGGGCAATCCTAATTGAGTTTTACTCATCAAGCGATCTTGACAGGATCACCGGTAGGATCCTGAAGGGGGAGGGAGGGTAGTGCTCACCCGAGAACAGGCATGGGAGATTGTGACGAGCTGGATTGCTGGTGAAAACCTCCGCAAGCACCTCCTGGCTGTGGAGGCGGGGATGCGGGCCTATGCCAGGCGGTTTGGGGATGACGAGGAGACATGGGGGATCGTTGGGCTCCTCCATGACCTGGACTACGAGCGCTGTCCCTCCCAAGAGGCAGGTCATCCTTTCGTCGGGGTGGAGTACCTTCGGTCCATTGGATTCCCTGAAGAGCTGTGCCGTGCCATTCTCTCCCACGCCGATTACTCCGGGGTTCCCCGCGAATCCCTGCTCGAAAGGGCCCTTTTCGCCTGCGATGAGCTCACTGGATTCATTGTGGCGGTAGCGCTTGTAAAACCGAATAAAACCCTCGCAGAAGTGGATGTGGACTCAGTGAAAAGGAAACTCAAGGACAAGGCGTTTGCACGGGCGGTGCGTCGGGAGGATATCCTGAAGGGTGCTGAACTCCTCGGGATCTCCCTCGATGAGCACATCGGAGTCGTCCTGGGCGCAATGCAGGAAATCGCCCCCACCTTGGGCCTCTAAGGAGCCACGAGGAAAACTTAGACCTTTTCGTGGGCACAAGGTACCTTGCCAGGGGAAACAAATTGATCATGGAAGGAACCATTGTCAATGCTATCACCGTGATTGCTGGGGGGCTAGGGGGGATCCTCCTACGCAAGCGGATCCCAGGGGAGATGCAAGAGACACTTCTCCATGCCTTAGGCCTGGCCACTGTAGTCATCGGATTAAAGATGGCCCTGGAAGCACAAAACCTTCTCTTGGTCATCTTCAGCCTCGCTCTGGGAGGGGCGGTAGGAGAGGCACTGCATATTGAGGAAGGCCTGGAGCGCCTGGGCCGGTGGGCAGAGGGTCGATTGGGGTTAGAGGCACCTGCCGGGGCCTTTGCGCGAGGATTCATTACTGCAAGCCTTCTCTTCTGTGTGGGACCTATGACCATTCTGGGAGCCATTCAGGATGGCCTCGGGCAGACTCCTGTACTCCTCTACACAAAATCTCTTCTCGATGGAGCAGCTTCTGTTGCCCTTGCGGCAGGCCTCGGAATTGGTGTTCCCTTCGCCGCCCTTACAGTTCTAGGGTATCAAGGTCTCCTCACAGCTGCCGCTGCGGCAGTCAAGGCAGTTCTCACAGAGGGAATGGTGAACGCGATGACCGCAACAGGGGGGGCACTGATCCTGGGCCTTGGAATCAACCTTCTTCAGTTGCGTAGGATCAGGGTGGCGAATCTCCTGCCGGCATTGGTGATTGCCACGATCCTAGCCGCAGTGGTGCCCGCTCTGGGGACCCTTACGCGGATCTTCCACCCCTAAAGCCTTGGCAAAGCGAGGAAGTGCCCTGGCAAGGTCTTTGACGTTTGCCAGGGGTCCCTCTTGAAAGAATGGGTCCCCAGCAAGATCTCAGAGATATTGGATATTGTGGAGGTTTGGGTTTCATGAGGGGCAGGGAGGTGATCTGGAAAGGAAAAATTTGCAAAGAGGTGGAAAGTTTGGAGTGAATCCTTGGTGTGGAGGGAAGCGATCCGCAGTGGGTTCCAAAGAGGCTTTTTCCATTCTCCTTGTAGGGGAGGTCATTTTACTCTTCGCAGTAGTGGGGGTTAGCTTCTTGAGCTACCGAATGAATCGGCTTATCCGAAAGGTGAGTGTATACGAGGCGGCGAGGATGATGGAGAAACACCAGGAGACCCTCGCGGAAGTCCAGACTCAGCTCGCAGGGATGCAGAGAGAGCTCCAAGAGATCCATGGGAAGCTGGAGCGCTGTTTCCAACGAATGGGGTTCATCCGCTATGATGCCTTCCGGGAGATGGGAGGTCAGCTGAGCTTTAGCCTTGCGCTCCTTGATGGTCATCGGGATGGGATTATCCTGAGTGTGCTCAATGGGCGGGAGGATTCCAGAGTCTATGCTAAGCCCATCACAGGTGGACGGTCTTCTTCCCCTCTTTCTGAGGAAGAACGGGCCGCTTTAGAGAGAGCGGAGTCGTGAGGGTACTGGCGATGCTGTTCCGGGATCGGCGCGATGCGGGGAGAAGATTGGGGATGGCGCTCTTGCGGTACAAGAGCGAGAATCCTTACATTCTGGCAATCCCACGCGGGGGTGTGGTGGTTGGGTACGAGGTTGCCGCTGCCCTCGATGCTCCTTTGGACATCGTTGTTCCGCGGAAGCTCCGGGCGCCCCATAATCCTGAGCTGGCCATCGGGGCTGTTGCGCACGATGGAAGCATCTACCTCGACGAGAGGCTGGCGAGGGAGCTTGGAGTTGACGAAGAGTACCTACTGAGGGAAGTCGAGGCCCAAAAAGAAGAGATCCGCAGGCGGATGGCGCTCTATCGAGGCGATCGACCTTTCCCTTCCCTGGAGGAGCGGTGTGCTATTGTAGTAGACGATGGGATCGCCACCGGTTCCACGATGATCGTCGCGCTCCGAGCGATCCGAGGTGTCCGTCCCAAGAAGCTTGTCGCTGCTATCCCCGTTGCCCCTCCTGAGGGAGTTGAGAGGCTTCGTCAGGAGGCTGACGATGTGGTTTGCTTGGCTACCCCTGTGTTGTTCTACGCGGTGGGGCAGTTCTATGAAGATTTCCGCCAGACCGAGGACGCGGAGGTCTTGGATCTTCTAGAACGCCGGCGGTACGAGTTGATGCATGCCAGGGATGGAGAACTTCCAGAGGCCTCAGGGTGGTGAGGAGATCGATGGGAGAGCCGAAGCGGACCCCTCTCTACGAAACCCACTGCAACCTCGGCGCACGCATAGTGGAGTTCGCTGGCTGGGCGATGCCTCTTCAGTATACGAGCATCGTCGAAGAACACCGAGCAGTGCGCACGAACGCGGGGCTCTTTGACGTCTCCCATATGGGTGAGGTCGAGTTCACCGGGCCTTCTGCGTTTGAGACCGTCCAGCGCTTGATCACCAACGACCTCGGACGCCTCCGACCTGGTCGGGCGCTTTACACCCCCATGTGCACAGAAGAGGGGGGGATCGTTGATGACCTCATCGTGTACATGGTTGAGGAGGCGCGCTTTCTGGTGGTAGTCAATGCTGCCACCACAGATGGTGACTACGCCTGGATGAAGGACCATGCCCTTCCCGGAACCACAGTCGTCAATCGGTCGGAGGAGATCTCCCTCCTTGCTCTTCAGGGGCCCAAGAGCTTGGCTATCCTCCAGGAGTTGTGTGATGGAGAGCTCTCTGCGCTCCCGAGGTTCGGATTCCTCCCGAGTTGCCGGGTAGCTGGGTATCCTGTGATGGTGGCACGGACCGGGTATACCGGAGAGGATGGGTTTGAAATCTTCTGTCGCCCAGAGGATGCCCCCGTGATCTGGGGGGCTCTTCTAGAAGTAGGATGGCATGCAGGGGTACGCCCTGCAGGGCTGGGGGCGCGCGACACCCTGCGCCTTGAGGCGGGTTACCTGCTCTACGGCCAGGATATGGATAGGACGACCACACCCCTCGAAGCCGGCCTAGGGTGGACGGTGAAGTTTGAGAAGGGAGAGTTTATTGGCCGATCGGCACTCCTGGCCCAGCGCGAGGAAGGCGTGAAGCGCCGTCTTGTGGGAATGGTGACAGTGGAGCGGGCCATCCCCCGGACGGGATACAAAATTCTCAAGAATGGAAGCCCCGTTGGTCACGTCACCAGCGGGTCATATGCTCCTACCCTTGACAAGAACATTGCGATGGGATATGTCCCCATCGGTATGGCGGAGCCTGGGACCCATTTGGCTATTGAAATCCGCGGGCGACCGGTGCCTGCGGAGGTTGTGAAGTTGCCTTTCTACAAGCGTCCTGCATGAGGAGGTGGGGAATGTACCCGGAGGAGCTGCGATATTCTACAGAGCACGAGTGGGCGCGTTTAGAGAATGGCCGGGTGCGCGTGGGGATCACCAAGTTCGCCGCTGACCGACTTTCCGACGTTGTGTTCGTGGAGCTCCCACCGGTGGGTACAGAGGTACAGTTCATGCAGCCCTTTGGCGTGGTGGAGTCGGTCAAAGCCGTCTCTGATCTCTACGCGCCTGTGAGTGGGAAGGTTGTGGAAGTGAATGAGGCCCTCAAGGACCACCCCGAGATCCTCAACCAGGATCCCTATGGCGAAGGATGGCTCGTTGTCATTGAACCGACCGATCTCTCCGAACTACAAAAACTCCTAGGCCGTGACGAGTACCTAAAGCTTATCGGGGAGGCGTGAGATGCCCGTCCAGTACATTCCTGTGACAGAGGAAGAACGTCAAGAGATGCTCCGGGTCATTGGCGTGGACTCCATTGAGGCTTTGTTCGCTGATATCCCTCCTGCTGTGCGCCTCAAAAGGCCGCTGAACATCGAACCTCCCCTCTCTGATCTGGAACTGTGGGCCCTCTTACGGGGGCTGGCAGATCAAAACGGCCATTGTGACCGGTACACCTGCTTTCTGGGCGCAGGTGCCTATGATCACTATGTGCCCAGCGTCGTGTGGCACTTGGCGTCCCGTGGAGAATTCCTAACTGCTTATACCCCCTACCAAGCGGAGATCATGCAAGGGGAGCTACAGGCGATCTACGAGTACCAAACGTTGCTCTGTGAACTCCTGGCGATGGATGTCGCTAACGCGTCGATGTACGACGGTGCAAGCGCGCTTGCAGAGGCGACGGTGATGGCGCGTGATCTCACCCGGAGGAACCGGATCCTGGTCTCCCGCGCGGTCCATCCAGAGTACCGGCAGGTGATCCAGACATATACGCGGCACCTCGGTATGGAGATTGTGGAGGTACCCCTACAGGAAGGTGTAACAGACCTCGATGTCGCCAGGGATCTCCTTTCAGAGCAGGTAGCCGCGCTGGTCCTGCAGATCCCCAACTTTTTCGGGTGCATCGAGGACGGGCAAACTGCAAGCGACCTAGCCCACCGGCACGGGGCTCTACTCGTCGTGGGGATCGGAGAACCTCTGGCCATGGGGATTTTACGACCACCTGGGGAGTATGGGGCGGATATTGTGGCAGGGGAAGGCCAGCCTCTCGGGAACCACTTAAACTTCGGTGGGCCCTACCTTGGAATGATGGCAACGCGCCAAGAATATGTACGGCGTATACCAGGCCGGCTCGTAGGCGCAACTGTGGATGTGGAGGGGAGAAAGGGATTCGTTCTCACCCTTCAGACGCGGGAACAACACATCCGCAGGGAAAAGGCCACAAGCAATATCTGCACGAACGAATCTCTCAACGCCTTGGCTGCAGCCATCTACATGGTTGCCCTAGGGAAACAAGGAATTCAGAAGGTCGCGGAGCTGAACCTCCGGAAGGCACACTACGCGAAAACCAGGATAAGAGAGATCCAAGGCTTCTCCCTGGCATTTCGGACACCTACTTTTCATGAGTTCGTCGTACGCTGCCCCCTCCCACCCGAGGAACTGAATCGGAGGCTTCTGCCCCATGGGATCATTGGGGGGTTACCTCTTGGGAGGTTCTACCCTGAGCTCGCCGATGGGTGGCTCCTATGTGTGACCGAAGCAAGGTCCAGGGACGAGATCGATCGGTTCGTGGACCTGGTGAAGGAGGTGGCAGCGTGAATCCACGGGAGGTCCCCTTGATCTTTGAAGAAAGCGTGCCTGGACGGGTGGCGACGCGGTTCCCAGACCCTGACGTTCCCGTCGTTCCTCTCGAGGAGATCATCCCCAAGGACTATCTCCGAGAGAGGCCTCCGGAGTTTCCCGAGGTAAGCGAGCCTGAGGTCGTCCGCCATTTCACTTGGCTTTCCAGGCGAAACTACGCGGTTGACCTTGGCTTTTACCCCTTGGGGTCTTGTACCATGAAGTACAACCCCAAGATCAACGAGGACGCCGCCAGGTTGCCTGGGTTTTCCCGGCTCCATCCATATGCCCCAGAAGAGCTCGCCCAGGGAGCCCTTCGACTCATGTGGGAACTTGAACAACTCCTCTGCGAAATCAGCGGGATGGACAGGGTCACATTTCAACCTGCAGCGGGGGCCCACGGGGAGCTCACAGCACTGATGATGATCCGGGCTGCCCTGGAGGATCGGGGGGAAAGGCGGACCAAGGTTGTCGTCCCAGATAGCGCCCATGGAACTAACCCTGCCAGCGCGGCGATGTGTGGATACCAAGTTGTGGTAGTGCGGTCCGATGATCGCGGGAATGTGGATATCCAGCACCTGCGCCAGGTCATGGACGAGCAAGTTGCTGCCTTCATGCTCACCAACCCTAATACCCTTGGCCTGTTCGAGGAACATATTCTGGAGATCGAAGAGATCGTTCACGGATATGGTGCCTTCCTTTACCTGGACGGGGCAAACCTTAACGCCATGTTGGGAATCACGCGGCCTGGCGATCAAGGGTTTGATGTGATGCACTTCAATCTGCACAAGACATTCTCCACCCCTCATGGGGGAGGAGGACCAGGCGCAGGGCCGGTTGGGGTGAAGAATGTCCTCGCCCCTTACCTCCCTGTTCCTACAGTGGAGCGTGAGGGGGAGAGGTTCTACTTGAACTACAACCGTCCCAAGACTATTGGGAAGATCCGGGCCTTCTATGGGAATTTTGCTGTTCTTGTGCGTGCCTATGCTTATATCCGCGCCTTAGGAGGGGAAGGGCTTCGCCAGGTGGCGGAAACGGCAGTCCTCAATGCAAATTATCTCCTCACCCTCCTGCGGCCGTACTTCGACCTTCCGTACAATCGCCTGTGCAAACACGAGTTCGTTCTCTCGGGGCGGAGACAGAAAAAGGAATACGGGGTCACTACCCGGGATATGGCCAAACGCCTCCTGGACTACGGATACCATGCTCCTACGATTTACTTCCCCCTGATCGTTGAGGAAGCGATCATGATCGAGCCTACGGAGACGGAGACCCGCAAGACCCTGGATGCGTTTGCTGAGGCTATGCGGCGCATTGCAGAGGAGGCCGCGACCAACCCCGAGCTGGTGAGGTCAGCTCCCCACACCACCCCTGTGAAACGCCTCGACGAGGTCCAGGCAGCCCGCAATCCAAACCTCCGCTGGAGACCCACTTGACATACAAACAAATGTTCGCTATAATTTGATCGGACCTGAACGAGTTACGCCAATTTCGGAGGATCTTCCGATCATCTATGATGAAAATTTCGATCTATGCCACAGGGATCCAGGAAGATGGAAGGGGTGCAATTGGCCTCGTCCTCAAGGATGAGGTAGGGCAGCCAATCCGTCGTCTCGGGAGAACCTTCGACATTCAAGGAGCGCAACCCAGCATGCCTTCGGGGAAGATGTCAGAGGTGGCCCTAGGATACCGGGCGATCCTTCACGGGTTATGGCGGGCACGGAAGCTTGGAGCAAAGCACGTGGAGATCTTCTGTGACCTTACCACGGTTGTCGAGCAGGTAAACGGGTTGGCGGAGGTGACCCCCGAATTCATTGGGAGCTACTTGCAGGTAAGGGCACTGCTCAACGCCTTTCGCAGGTCCTCCGTACGGGCGATCCCGCGCGAGCAAAACCGGGAGGCACTCTCTGCAGCGGATGCTGCGCTTAACCCGAGTCCTCCAAGGGTTGATGACCTTCCGTTGTGGGCCTCCCTGCGTTGATCATCTGCCTAAGACACGGTTCTCTACAATGGGAAGGGTGTTGGGAGAAGGCCCGCGTCTGTCGAAGTTATTTTTGGGAGGTAGCCCGGCCACAGCTTTTGACGCTGCTAGGGCTACTGAAACGAAGGGAGCAGGTTACAGCAATCCTCTTGATTTCCCCGGATTGAGGTGAGTGAAGGTCGTGACAGGGAAGGCAGGCCATGCGGATACGATCCGAGCCCTCCTGGATGAGGGGGATGATTACCTCCAGCAAGGGGAGCTGGAGAAGGCAATGGAGACTTTCCGAGAGGCTGTGGCGCGCGCCCCAGACTCTGCTGTGGCACATAGCAAGCTCGGAGTCGTGTATGCCCGCCAAGGTCGCTATGAAGAGGCCCTTGGGGAGCTTGAACGGGCGAAGCAATTGGATCCCCGAATTCCCAGCGTCCATAGCAATATCGGCAACGTCCTCCTGGAGATGGGCAAGGTGGAGGAGGCGATCGCCTCCTACCAGCGGGCGATCGAGCTTGATCCGAATTACTGGATCGCTCATCAGAACCTCGGCATTGCCTACAAGCGCATAGGTCGCATAGACCTGGCGGTTTCGGAGTTTAAGAAGGCCACCCGGCTATCTCTCCGCCAACCCCATGGAGGTGAGGGACGGCGCCCCCTTGGGTGCCTTCCGGTGTTTCTCGTCCTTCTTGCCATGGGTCTTCTCCTCGCACTTCTGGCGACATAGCGGCACAGAAAAGTGGAAATCGCCATGCGCGAGGGATTCCGTTGACGGAAGGGAACTCCTGGAATAAAATGGCCTCGCCAGGAGTTGAATGAATAGACCAGATTCTGAATTGCCGAGCCCCCGGAGACACAAACCGTCGGGGGAGAGAGTCCACGAATCATCTGGGGGAGAGATCGCATGGGGAGAGGAGGTTTTGAGGAATGCCTGGAAAGCCGATTTCCGTGAGCGAAGAAAATTTCGATCGTGAGATCATTCACTCAGAGACCCCTGCGATCGTCGATTTTTGGGCTGCGTGGTGCGGCCCCTGTCGCCTCCTCGCACCTATTATCGAGGAGCTTGCCGCGGAGTATGAGGGGAAAATCAAGGTAGCAAAGGTAGATGTCGACGAGAACATGGGTCTCGCCCAGCGCTACGGGATTATGAGCATCCCCACAGTCGGCGTTTTCCGGGGCGGAGAGATGGTGGCCCGGATTGTGGGGTACATGCCCAAGGCCGAGCTCAAGCGCCGGATTGAGAAAGCCCTCAATACCGACGCCTCTTAACCACCCTTGGCAAACATCGAAAGCCTTTGCCGCCTCCCTCCCTTACAGGATGGGAGTTGGGTCTCCAGTAAACATCGTATAGAACCCGCTGGGAGCGCTGAAGCACCCCCGGGAATCAAGGGCGAAGCCCACACCAAGCCGCCAAAAACCTTCATTATCCCTGTGTCTTCAACCACCGCTCGCAGTCGATGGCTGCCATGCATCCAAACCCTGCAGCTGTCACAGCCTGTCGGTACACGTGGTCGTGGACATCCCCAGCCGCGAATACACCTGGAACACTGGTCATCGTGCGTTCCCGCAGGACAATGTATCCCTTCTCATCGAGTTCCAGCTGGCCACGGAAGATCTGCGTGTTGGGAACATGCCCAATGGCGATGAAGACACCGTCGGTTGGATAGGTCGTTACCGTTCCATCTACCACGTTGCGGATTCGAACCGCCTGCACCCTTTTGGCCTCTGGATCAAGGATCTCTTCGACCACGCTGTTCCAGATGAAGGAGATCTTTGGATGAGCCATTGCACGGTCCTGGAGAATTTTGGAAGCTCTCAGTTGGTCCCTTCTATGGATCACCGTGACCGAGCTCGCGAGCTCTGCGAGGAAGAGAGCTTCCTCCATGGCAGAATCCCCTCCCCCTACCACGACGACGCGCTTGTTCTTGAAGAAGAACCCGTCACAGGTCGCACACGTGGAGACGCCATGACCCAGCAAGGCCTGCTCGGAGGGTAACCCGAGCATCTTTGCAGATGCCCCTGTTGCAATGATCAACGCATCCGCCTCGTACCTTTCCCCACTCTGGACGGTCACGGTGAAAGGGCGCCGGGTAAGGTCTACAGAGACCGCATCCTCGGTGACGAACTCGGCCCCCACGCGTTCTGCCTGTTGCCGCATCGCGCTCATGAGGTCAGGGCCCATGATCCCCTCCGGGAAACCCGGGAAGTTTTCTACCATGGTTGTGAGCATCAATTGCCCCCCTGGGGCAGAACCCTCAATGACGAGAGGGTGAAGCCCTGCCCTAGCAGTATAGATGGCCGCGGTCAAGCCGGCTGGGCCCGAACCGAGGATGATCACACGTTTCCTGTCCCCCATCCCTTTCACCTCCCCGATGGGTCACGCATCAGTAGTTTCAACGAAAGAGCCCCCTTCCCCTATTCCCTCTATGCTGTCAAGGTGAGGTCTAGGTTTTTATAAATGAAATTTGCAAGATACTTGACAGCATTTTTGGCAGCATATACAATACAAAAAGCGGCAGGGGGTAAGAAGGAGGGTGGGGTTTGTGAAGGAGCGAACACTGGAAACACCTGTCTATGTCATCAGTGTAGCTGCGAGCCTGACGGGGTTACACCCCCGAACCCTACGGATTTATGAAGCGAAGGGCCTGATCAGCCCGGCACGAACGGCGAAGAACATCCGGCTCTATTCTGAGCGCGATATCCAGCGGGTTCGCATGATCCGCTACCTCACCCAGGAGAAGGGGCTGAACCTGGCGGGAGTGAAGTTGCTCCTGGAGATCCAGGAGCGTGCAGGGGATCAAGCCTTCGCTTGGATCTTAGGGGAGGAGCGGGCTCCCGCTGGACAGGGGGAGCGCCCCGCTGGGAAAGACGAAGGAACATTCTAGGTACTGACCCAGGAGGGATCTTGAGATGGCGAAGAGGGTCGTAGGGATCGATCTCGGCACAACCAACTCGGTTATCGCCACCATTATCGGGGGTGAGCCTACAGTCATCCCCAACGCGGAGGGAAGCCGTTTGACCCCCTCTGTGGTGGCGTACACCAAGACCGGGGAACGCCTCGTTGGCCAGATGGCAAAACGACAGGCCGTGTTGAACTCAGAGAACACCGTGTACTCCATCAAGCGGTTCATGGGTCGGCGGTTCTCTGAAGTAGAGACGGAGCGACGGATGGTCCCGTACAAGGTGGAGGAGGGCCCGAACGGGATGGCCGTCGTGTACCTCCCCGCAGCGAACCGGCGGTTCACCCCAGAGGAGATCTCGGCGATGATCCTCCAGAAGCTCAAGGCCGATGCCGAGGCTTACCTCGGGGAGAAGATCGAAGCAGCGGTGATCACTGTCCCAGCATACTTCAATGACGCCCAGCGAACCGCCACCAAACACGCTGGGGAGATCGCCGGATTTGAGGTCCTGCGCATCATCAACGAGCCGACCGCTGCCTGCTTGGCCTACGGTCTGGATAAGAAAGGTGCCGAAACGGTGCTCGTCTTCGACCTGGGAGGGGGCACCTTCGACGTCTCCATTCTGGAGATCGGCGAGGGAGTGTTTGAGGTGAAAGCCACCTCCGGGGACACCCACCTCGGTGGGGATGACTGGGACGAGCGCATTGTCAACTGGCTTGCGGATGAGTTTAAGAAAGAGCACGGGATCGATCTCCGCCAGGACCGGCAGGCTCTCCAGCGCCTCCGCGAGGCTGCCGAGCGTGCCAAGATTGAGCTTTCTACCCTGAGCCAAACAACTATCAACTTACCCTTCATCACGGCCGATGCGACAGGCCCCAAGCACCTGGATATGGTGCTCACGCGGGCGAAGTTCGAACAGCTTACGGCCGACCTGGTGGAGCGATTGATCGGGCCCTTTAAGCAAGCCCTAGCAGATGCACGGATGACGGAGAAGGACATTGACGAGGTGATCCTCGTCGGGGGCGCGACGCGGATGCCCATGGTCCAGGAGCTCGTCCGAAGGCTCACGGGGAAGGAACCCAACAAGGAAGTCCACCCCGATGAGGTCGTCGCCGTCGGCGCTGCTATCCAGGCAGGTGTCCTTGCTGGAGAGGTTCGCGAGGTTGTTCTCCTGGATGTAACCCCGCTGAGCCTGGGTGTAGAGACCTTAGGCGGGGTCATGACCGTGCTCATCCCCAGGAACACCACCATCCCCACGCGCAAGAGTGAAATCTTCACCACCGCGGAGGATAACCAGACGAGCGTGGAGATCCACGTCCTGCAGGGAGAACGGCCGATGGCCAGGGACAACCGGACCCTCGGGCGCTTTATCCTTGACGGGATCCCCCCCGCTCCACGTGGCGTGCCCAAGATTGAGGTGACCTTTGATATCGATGTGAACGGGATCTTGAGCGTCTCGGCCAGGGACCTCGCTACCAATAAGGAGCAGTCCATCAAGATCACTGGTACCTCCACCTTGAGTAAGGAAGAGGTGGAGAGGATGATCAAGGAGGCCGAGCGGTTTGCCGAGGAGGACCGCCGCAAGAGGGAGGAGGCTGAGGCAAGGAACCGCGCGGACAGCCTTGCCTACCAGGTCGAGCGGATGCTTCGGGAGGTAGGCGATCGCATCCCCTCCGACGAACGGGCCAGGGTGGAGACCGTTCTCCAGAACCTCCGCAACGCCCTCAAGGGAGGGAGCATCGAAGAGGTCAAGCGGCTCACCGAGGAACTTCAGCAGGCCTCCCACCGCCTTGCAGAGGAGATGTACAAGAAAGCTGCGACTGGCACAGGGAGCGGTGGTCAGCAGAAGGGAGGAGGCGGGGACGGGGAAGTGATCGATGCCGAGTACAAGCCAAGCAGTTGAGGTGGTGACGATGGCCTGTTCTGAAGAACGCCATCTTCCGTCCCCCGACCTCGAAGGGTCCCCGGAGTTCCAGGAGGGTCCACAGGCCTCCCAGATAGAACCCGGCCAAGAAGGAGAACCCTCCTCGGAACCTCTGTCTTCTGAGTCTCTCGAAGCGACCATCGAGGCTCTTCGTGCGGACCTTGAGCGATACAAGGAGGAAGCGGAGCGCAACTGGATCCAGTTTCTCCACGCGGCGAGCGACCTAGAGAACTACAAACGCGAGGCGCAGCGGCGCCTCCAGGAAGCTGTGGAGCGTACCAAGCGTTCTCTCCTCCTGGTTATCCTAGAGGTCGTGGATACCCTCGAGCGCGCCCTCAGATATTCTGATACCCCCGGTAATGCGGAGTCCATTCTCGAGGGGATCCGGTTGGCCCACCGCCAGATCCTGGAGACGCTCGCGAACCTAGGCGTGCGCCCCGTTGAGACCGTTGGGCAGCCCTTTGACCCAAGGACCTGTGAGGCCGTGGAGGCGGTTCCTGCCGAGTCTTCTGGAAACGCCTCGGGTACTGTGGTAGAGGAGATCCAGCGAGGCTACACCATCAACGGCGAGGTCTTGAGGCCGGCGCGGGTGAAGGTAGCACGGTAGCCAAATCCTGGGTGAGCACCAAGTGAGGAGATCCCGATGCCGGAGTTTAAGGACTACTACAAAATTCTCGGCGTAGACAGGAATGCCGATCAAAAGACCATCAGCCAGGCATATCGACGTCTTGCGCGTCAGTATCACCCGGACGTCAACCCGGGAAACAAGGCCGCGGAGGAGAAGTTCAAGGAGATCAACGAGGCCTACCAGGTTCTCAGCGACCCAGAGAAGCGAGCACGGTACGACCAGATGTACGATTATTACACCCGCGGTGGGGTGGATTGGCAAGAGGTTTTCCGCCGCGGAAGGACGTACCGAACACCCACAGGGGAGTGGACAATTTTCGGCGATCTCGGGGACCTGTTCGGGGACCCGTTTGCAGGGTTCAGTGACTTCTTCCGGGAGTTTTTTGGGGACCTCGGGGAGCGGGTCAGGACACGAACGGGATGGGGAGAGCCGCTGGAGACAGAGGTGGAGATTTCCCTTGAGGAGGCATTCCGGGGCACACGACGTCGCCTCGAGGTCCGAGCGGACAGCGGTTTATACCCCGTGGAGGTCTCTATCCCTGCAGGAATCAACGATGGAGACCGCGTGCGCATCTCCGTCCCACGACTCGGGGAACTCTTCGCAAAAGTGAGAATCAGGCCTCATCCCCTGTTTGAGCGCAGGGGGGACGATCTCTATATCGAAGTCCCGGTAACCTTGGCGGAGGCGGTCCTTGGCGCGGAGATCGAAGTGCCTACCCTCGATGGGAAGGTGAGGATGCGGGTCCCTCCCGAGACCCAGAACGGCCAGATCTTCCGATTAAAGGGACTGGGGATGCCAAGGAAAGATGGGGGGAGGGGAGATGAGCTCGTGAGGATCAAAGTCGTCCTTCCCACGAAGCTCTCCCCGGAGGAGCGAAAGACGCTTGCCGAGGCCCTTCGCCGGGTCAAGCAAGAGAATCCACGCGCCTCCCTGGGGTGCCGCTAAGTCCATCTGGAAACCTGGTGTGATCTGCAAAGGGTGAATGGAAGATGGCAATGAGCTACGAACGGTTTACAGAGAAAGCGCAGGAAGCGATCCTATTGGCCCAGGAGCTCGCCTCCCGGTACAACCACAGCCAAGTGGATGTGGAACATCTTCTCCTGGCGCTCCTGGAACAAAGCGGGGGGATTGTCCCGGAGATCGTCCGGCACGCTGGTGTTGACCCGTCCCTCCTAGCACGCCGCCTCGAGGGCATCTTGGAGCGGCAACCAAAAGTTTATGGGGTGCCTGCCACGGGGCAGATCTACGTGACTCCGAGATTCCGCCGCCTCCTCCAAATTGCTAAGGAGGAGGCTGAGAGGTTGCGCGACGAGTACATCAGCACCGAGCACCTCCTTATTGCGGCAGCCCAGGATCGCGAGGGGCCCTCTAGCCGGATCTTGTTGGAGATGGGGCTAGATCGCGAACGCCTCTATGCCGCTATGGCAGAGGTGCGAGGGAGCCAGAGGGTCACGGACCCCTCTCCGGAGACGAAGTACCAGGCCCTCCAGAAGTACGGGCGAGACCTGACGGATCTGGCTCGCAAAGGGAAGCTTGACCCTGTGATCGGCCGGGACGAAGAGATCCGGAGGGTGATCCATGTCCTCTCCCGGAGGACGAAGAACAACCCCGTCCTCGTTGGGGACCCGGGAGTAGGGAAGACAGCCATCGTAGAGGGGCTTGCCCAGCGCATTGTGAACAACGACGTGCCGGAGGGGCTAAAGGGGAAACGCCTCATCCAGCTTGATCTCGGGGCCCTCCTGGCCGGGACGAAGTATCGGGGGGAGTTTGAGGAACGCCTCCGAGCCGTCCTCAAGGAGATCCAGGAGTCCCAGGGAGAGGTTATCCTGTTCATCGACGAGTTGCACACAGTGGTGGGAGCAGGCGCTGCAGAAGGAGGCTCCCTCGATGCGGCCAATATGCTCAAACCGATGCTGGCGCGGGGGGAGCTTCACTGCATCGGGGCGACAACCCTGGACGAATATCGCAAGTACATCGAGAAGGATGCAGCGCTGGAGCGGCGGTTCCAGCCGGTGTACGTGGATGAACCAAGTGTCGAGGAGACCATCAGCATTCTCCGAGGGCTGAAAGAACGCTATGAGGTCCACCACGGTGTTCGCATCACGGATTCTGCCTGCATCGCTGCGGCAACGCTCTCGGACCGGTACATCACCGACAGGTTCCTTCCTGATAAGGCCATTGACCTCATCGACGAAGCCGCAGCTAGGCTCCGGATGGAGATCGATAGCAAGCCCGCAGAGCTCGATGAGATCGACCGCCGGATCATGCAGCTGGAGATCGAACGGGAGGCCTTGAAGAAGGAGACCGACTCTGCATCCTTGGAGAGGCTGGAGAAACTAGAGGGGGAGCTGGTCGGGCTGAAGGCGGAGAGCGAAAGGTTGCGAGTCCAATGGGAACAAGAGAAGGAAGCAATCCTAGCCATCCGGAGGATCAAACAGGAGATCAACGAGACCCGACACAAGATCGAGGAAGCCGAGCGGAAAGCGGATCTGGAGACGGCTGCCCGCCTGCGGTACGGCGTTCTTAGGGATCTGGAGGCCAAGCTCAAGGAGCAGGAAGCTAGGTTAAAGGAAGTTCAGGGTGGAACCCGGCTCCTGAAAGAGGAGGTGGACGCAGAGGACATCGCCGAGGTTGTAGCGAAGTGGACAGGGATTCCTGTGGCCAAGCTCCTGGAAGGGGAGATGCAGAAGCTCCTCTACCTTGAGGAGAGGATCCACAGGCGCCTTGTGGATCAGGAGGAGGCGGTCCAGGCGGTAAGCGATGCGATCCGGCGCGCCCGGGCTGGTTTGAAAGATCCCAAGCGACCCATTGGCTCATTCCTTTTCCTCGGTCCCACGGGAGTAGGGAAGACGGAGCTCGCCAGGACCCTGGCTGAGGTCATGTTCGACTCCGAGGAGGCAATGGTACGCTTGGATATGTCCGAATTTATGGAAAAACACACGGTCAGCCGGCTCATTGGTGCGCCCCCAGGCTACATAGGCTACGAGGAGGGAGGGCAGCTCACCGAGGCGGTACGGCGAAGGCCTTACCGGGTGGTTCTCTTCGATGAGATCGAGAAGGCCCACCCAGAGGTGTTCAACCTCCTCCTCCAGATCCTGGAAGACGGGCGCCTTACCGACGGGCATGGGAGAGTGGTGGATTTCAAGAACACCATCCTCATCATGACGAGCAACCTGGGGAGCGCCTACCTCCAGAACCTTGACCCCAAGGATGCAGCAGGTTTTGAGATGGCCAGGATCCAGGTCTTGGAAGAGGTCCGGGGGCACTTCCGGCCAGAGTTCCTCAACCGTATCGACGAAATCATCGTCTTCCGGCCCCTCTCTGAGGAACATCTCAAACGGATCGTAGAGTTACACATTCAGAGCCTCTCCCAACGCCTTGCGGAGCGTTCCATCGTCCTTGAGATCACCGAGGAAGCCAAGGCATACCTAAGCAGGGAGGGGTATAACCCTGATTTTGGCGCGCGGCCGTTGCGGCGTCTGATCCAGCGGAGCCTGGAGAATCGGCTCTCCCGGATGCTCCTCGCAGGGGAGCTCCGAGAAGGGGATACGGTGGTGGTGGATTATCAGGCAGGGGACCTTCGTTTTACCCGGAAGAGTCCTTCTGCGGCCGCCGCACGTGAATCCATCCATTGAGCTTTCGAGGCTATCCCCTGGGGGCTCTTTCATCAAAGGTTTTTGTTGGCGCTATTCAGAAAGGAGGCGGTTCTCGTTCTCGAGGTGGTTGTCTTCACAAGTGGGGGAGTTCTGCTGGCCCTGGAGATTATCGCAAGCCGCGTGCTCGCGCCTTATTTCGGCAACTCCGTCTACGTGTGGGGGAGTCTCATTAGCGTCTTTCTGGGCGCCCTCAGTGCGGGCTACTACCTGGGAGGGAAGATCGCCGACCGATGGCCTTCCCTCGCGGTCTTCTCGGGAGTTGTCTTCCTCGCAGGACTGCTCGTCACCCCGATCCCCCTGTTCGCCCCGGCGGTCCTGGAGACCATCGCTCTCCGGGATTACGGCCCAAGGGCGAACCCTCTCCTTGCGGCGTTCATCCTCTTTGCCCTTCCCTCTGTTGTCATGGGGACGATTTCCCCGTACGCTGTGCGTCTCCGGGCAAAGACCGTAGCAACGATGGGGAATGTGGCTGGACGGCTCTACGCCCTCTCCACCGTGGGAAGTATTGCAGGGACGCTGCTCGCAGCGTTCGTTCTCATTCAACTCACTGGGGTGCGGTTGATCATTCACCTCCTCGGCTTGCTCCTCCTCGCCCTTGGGGTTCTCAGCTGGCTCCAAGCGCGGCGCTTAGAGGCTACAGTTGCTGCATTCCTGGTCCTGGTGCTTGCGGGGGCGATGGTCACAGTATCCTCCACCGGCTCAGCCTCGTATAAAGTCTTTGAGAGGGACACGGTCTACCACCGGATTACAGTGACGGATGAGGGTCGCGTCCGGTACCTGAAGCTTGACAACTACTGGCAAAGCGCATTGGACATGGATGACCCGCTGCGGTCCGTGTTCTCCTACACCGACTATATGCATATCCCTCTTGTGTTTGCCCCTCATGCAAGGCGCGCTCTCCTCATTGGCCTCGGAGGTGGGACAATCCCCCTCCAGTACCATGAGTCGTATCCCCAGCTGTCCATGGATGTCGTTGAGTTGGATCCTGCCGTCGCGGAGGTTGCCCAGCGATACTTTTTTCTCCCTCAAAGTCCGCGCCTCCGCATTTTCACCCAGGACGGCCGGCTCTTCGTGAAGCAGACAAGGGAGCAGTACGACATCATCCTCCTTGATGCTTACCTCATTGATACCATTCCATTCCACCTGGCAACTAGGGAATTCTTCCAAGAGGTCCGCACCCGCCTCGCTCCTGGCGGCGTGGTCGCTACCAATATTATCGGAGCTCTTGAAGGCCCCCGGAGCCGGTTCTTCCGGGCAGCCTACCGCACGTTTTCCCTGGTGTTCCCGGCTGTTTATACCTTCCCCGTCCAGTGGTCTCCTGGGAGTGAAGAGGCTTTACGGAATATCATCCTGGTGGGGACCATCGGGGCGCCCCGTACGCCTGAGGAGCTGCAAAAGAGAGCCACCTCCTTAGCAAAGGCATACAAGAGCACAGGGTACCGGTTCCGTGTTGTTCAAGATCTTTACCTGAGTCCCATCCCAACCGATGATGTCCCCGTGCTCACCGACGACTACGCTCCGGTAGACTCCCTCCTTTCCAGCCCATAGGGTCTAAATTTCAAGGAAATGGCCGATGATAGGAAATGGGGGGTTGTGCATCCATGGGAGGAGTCCTGCGGTTACACGTTGGTGATGTCGTCCGGTTGCGAAAACCCCACCCTTGCGGGGATGACCGCTGGGAGATCCTCCGGCTGGGGGCCGATGTTTTCATCCGCTGCCTGGGATGCGGGCGCCGGGTATTTATCCCACGGGTCAAACTGGAACGGCGCATCAAAGCCTTCGTCCACCAGGTCGAGGAGGGAGAACGCGAGGCACCTCCCTAGGTGCGAACGTGCAGCAGAATCGGTGGTTCACAATTTATCTTGTTTTTGTTCTCTTCATAGGAGCTGGGATCCTCATCTGGTTAGGGACTACACACCCATTCCCCTCTGTGGGACCATTCCTCCTGCTAGCCTTCCTGGCCATCCTGGGCGCATGGATTGCTATTCCCCTCCCTCATGGGGGATACCAGACGGTCAGCATGCCTGTCATATTTGCCGCGCTGGCCCTGCATGGCACCTTCACGGCAGTCCTCGTGGCTGCTATCGGGGTCGTTGTGGGAAACGGGATCCTGCGCCGGCGCCCAGTTCGGCGGGTTCTGTATAATGCGGCGCATTTTGTCATCGTCCCCACGATCGCAGGAACAGCCTTCCACCTCGTCTCCCTCTCTGGTCATTCCCTCACGGGGCCTTGGGTTACCGAGCCACTCACGGCCCGGACTATTCTTGGGGCTCTTGTTGCGATCCTTCTCTACGAAGGTATCGGGACCCCGTTGATCTCCTTGGCGATTACCTTTGACCGGAGAGAGGAGTTCCGTCATATCCTCTTCCAGAACCTCCCCTGGGTTCCGCTGAACGGATTCCTCTTAGGGGCGGTCGGGACGACGATTGCTCTGGTTTACGCTGGGCGCCTTCCACCTGACGCTGTGTTCGTGGTGTTCTCTCTCGTCTTCATGGCGCTGGTTTTCCTCCTATACACGAGCCGGGAGAACGCCCAGAGGGATTTGACCCGTCTCTTCCAAGCAGCTCAGGAAATGGGCCGCCACCTGACCACCGAGGAGATTCTCCAGGTAGTTGAGAGGGCCCTCAGGCAGCTCGTGGATACTGACGCGTTCTTCCTGGTCCTCATCGACTGGCCGTCTGGCCGCCGCCGTTATGTGCTGGGCCGTGGTGTTTCCCTTGAGCGCCTCGCAGCGGTCCATCCAGAGATCGATGGAGGGCTCACAGGACTCGCCATCCGCTTTGGGAAGCCGGTACATACTGGAGATTATCAAGAAGACCCACGCCGGACGCAGCAAGAGGCGTTGATATTAGGGGAGGGGAAAGCTCGGTCTGTCCTGGCCGTCCCCTTGACCACAGGCAACGAGGTGATCGGTGCTGTTGTTCTTGTAAAACGGATCGCCCATTACTTCTCTGAATATCACCTCAGGGTCATTGCTACCCTCGCCCATCAAGCGGCCCTAGCGATCAAGAACGCTCAGCTTTACGAGTCCAAAGCACGGCAACTCCGCCGGATGCAGGCACTTGAGGAGATCTCCGCCCGAATCAACTCTGCCCTGGATGTGGAGGAGGTCTTCAGGTTCATCGCTGAGCACATCCGAGACGTGCTGGGAACAGACAAGTGCGCCCTCTATCTGGGGATCCCTGAGGAGGGTATCAAGAGAGCGCTCTCACACGGGCTCTCCGAGGGATACATCCAGGCAGTCCAGGGATTCATCCGGGAAGGCCTCGGGTGGAAGGTATGGACAACCAGGATGCCGGTGGTCATCCGAGATGCCCAAATTGACCAGCCCTCCATCGTGCTGCGGGAGGCCGCACGGCAGGAGGGGATCCATACCATCATGGTCATACCCCTTCTCCATGGCGGAAAGGTCATCGGGGCTCTGACACTCTATCATACCCAGGTGCAGGAGTATTCCGATGAAGATCTCCGCCTGGCCCAAACCTTCGCGAACCACGTCGCAATCGCGATCAGGAACGCTACACTCGTCGCCGATGTCCGACGCCGTGCCCACGAGATGGAAGCCATCAACCGGATCCTCACGGCCATCAGTGCGATCCTCAATCCTCAAGAGTTACCGCGCTATATTGTGGAAGAGATTGCGAAGGTCTTGGGGTACCAGTCGATTGCCCTTTACCTCGTAGACGGTCACCAAGCCAAGGTCGCTGCGGAAGCCGGAAAGCAACGAGAACACTGCAGTTTTGTCCAGAAGAAGGGATTGGCACAAGTTGCAGCGACCACCCAGGAACCACAGCTCTGGCGAAAGGAGGGGTGGGTAGAGGTCTATGTCCCGGTCTCCATCGGTGTGCAAATGTTTGCCGTCCTGGGTATTGGGCACACCGCACTCGACGAGCGGGATCAAGAGCTCCTTGTCACCTTGACTCGGCAGATCGGCGTCGTCCTACGCAATGCCCAGCTTTACGAGGAAGTAAGGCTTTCCCGGGATGAGTTGGAGGCGCTCCACGAAGCAACAAAAGTCATTGGGACATCGCTGGCGCTTCGGGAAGTTCTCAACACGATCGTCTCTACGGTCTGCCGCGCATTTCACTACGACCTAGGAGCGATCTTACTCGTGGATGAGCCCGCAGGAGAGCTTGTCCTGGAGGCGAGCTATGGGTATGGGAAAGAGGTGGTGGGGTATCGCCAGGCGATCGGCCGTGGGATCGTGGGATGGGTCGCGCACACCGGTCAGCCCTACATCAGCGGGGATGTGCTCAGGGATCCCTATTACGTCACCTTGGAGGAAGGCACGCGCTCGGAGATCGCCGTTCCTCTGATCCTAGAGGGAAAGGTCATTGGTGTGTTCAACATCGAAAGCAGGAGACCCCGGGCGTTCGGGGAGAGAGACTTGCGTATCCTCACTTCCCTAGCGAGCTACGCCACCATCGCCATCGAGAACGCGCGTCTCTATGAGGAGACCAAACGCCTCGCAATCACAGATGGTCTCACGGGTCTCTACAATCACCGTTTCCTCCATGAGGCCTTCGAGCGGGAACTCGAGCAGGCCCGCCGTTACCGGCTTCCCCTCTCTTTGATCCTCGTCGAGGTGGACCGGTTCAAGACCTTCAACGACACCTATGGCCACCTTTGTGGAGACGAGATCCTCAAGACCGTCGCCAACCTCCTGCGCAGGAACAGTCGGAGTGCAGATATCGTGGCCAGGTATGGGGGAGACGAATTCGTTCTCCTCCTTCCCCACACCACAAAGCGGGATGCCCATGAAATCGCCGAGCGTATCCGGAGGAGCATTGCGCACTACCCCATCCCTATCAGGGAGCGATTCGTGACCGCGACAGTCAGCGTCGGGGTCGCCGCTTTCCCTGAAGACGGGCGGACAGCGGAAACCCTTGTCGAGGCAGCAGACAAGGCGATGTACATCGCCAAGCACATGGGGGGTAATCGCGTTGCTGTGGCACAAAAGGAGATGGGGCCAGTCTGACGAACTCGTCCCCAGGAGGGAGTTTGGTTGGCGCTGCAACTTGGCATCGTGGGCCTCCCGAACGCGGGCAAATCCACGTTGTTTACGGCCCTTACCCGGTCGAGGGTAGAAATCGCCGTGTATCCATTCACCACCGTTGACCCGAATGTCGGTGTTGTCCCCGTGCCAGATCCTCGTCTTGATGTCATCGCGGGGATCACAAAACCCAAACGGGTCGTACCAGCCACTATCCAGTTTGTGGACATCGCCGGCCTCGTCCGAGGGGCACACCGGGGGGAGGGGCTTGGGAACCAATTCCTTGCACACATCCGCGAGGTGGATGTAATCGTCCACGTGGTGCGATGTTTCCCCATTGGGGAGATCCCCCACGTAATGGGGGAGGTGGATCCTATCCGAGATATCGAGGTTGTGAATACCGAGCTCGCTCTTGCCGACTTAGGCTCCGTGGAGAGGGCGAAGGAGAAAGCGCTAAGCCGGGCCAAGGCTGGGGATCGAAAAGCCAGTGAGGAAGTTGCTCTGTTCGAGAAGCTCATCAAGGTGCTGAACCAAGGCCAGCCGGTCCGTATGCTTGAGCTCACTCAGGAAGAACGAAAGATTGTCGATAGCTTGAAGCTGTTGACAGCCAAACCTATGGTATACGTCGCCAACGTCGATGAAGGAGGGCTGAACGGGAGTTCCTGGGCTGCGGCGGTCCACCGGAAGGCAGAGCAGGAAGGGGCTCAGGCCGTTACGATCTGCGCTAAGCTGGAGGCAGAACTTGCAGAGCTGCCTGAGGAGGAGGCCCGGCAGTTCCTTCAGGAGCTTGGGGTTGAGGAAGCAGGACTCGTGCGTCTTATCCATGTAGGGTACAAATTGCTAAACCTCGTCACATTCTTTACCACTGCCTCCCAGGAGGTGCGAGCCTGGCCAATCCCGCGAGGTACCCTAGCGCCACAGGCAGCGGGGCGGATCCACTCGGATATGGAGAGGGGGTTTATCCGGGCGGAGGTAGTTCACTTTGCAGACCTAGTGGCTGCAGGGTCCATAGAGAGAGCCCGGGAACATGGCCTCGTCCACTTGGTCGGGAAAGATTACATCGTGCAAGACGGAGATATCATCTACTTCCGCTTTGCCGTGTGAAACCTCATTACGCCACGTATCCTGCGAGCTTCATTTGACAACCCGCCTGGCGTCCCTGTACCATATTACCAAATCGGTAGTGTGCATATTTGCTGTCGTGAGGGGTGGAGCCATGGCGTCGATTTCTGAGAAGGCGCTGAGAGTTCATGAGCACCTCATCGAGCCCCCCACCGAATTCCGCGAGAAAGCCCTCATCCAGGATCCTCGCCTCTACGAACAAGCCGCTCATGACTTTGAAAGTTTTTGGGGGCAGGTGGCCAACGAGTATGTCACGTGGTTCCGGCCGTTTGAAACTGTCCTACAGTTCAATCCTCCCAAACCTGGGACGAAGCCACCATGGATCCAGTGGTACGTTGGTGGGAAGTTGAACGCCTGTTATAACTGTGTCGATCGCCACCTCCAGGGCTGGCGCCGCACTAAGGCAGCCATCGTCTGGGAAGGGGAGCCTGGGGATTCGCGCGTGCTTACCTATCAGGATCTGCACCGCGAAGTCTCGAAGTTGGCCAACGTGCTGAAGTCCTTAGGGGTGAAGAAAGGAGACCGCGTCACGATCTACATGCCGATGGTTCCCGAACTCCCTATCGCCATGCTTGCCTGTGCGCGGATCGGCGCGATCCACAGCGTGGTCTTTGGTGGCTTCTCTAGCGAAGCTCTCCGGGATCGCATCAATGACTCCCAGGCGAAGCTCCTGATCACCGCAGACGGAGGGTGGAGACGGGGGAATATCGTCCCCCTCAAGCGGTTTGTGGACGAAGCGCTGGAAAGCGCTCCTTCCATTGAGAATGTGGTTGTGTTCCACCGCGGTGTTATGGATGCGACGCTTGTCCCCATGAGGGCCGGCCGCGATCACTGGTGGCACCGCCTCATGGAAGGGGCGTCGCAGGAGTGCCCCTGTGAGGAGATGGACAGCGAGGATCCTCTTTACATCCTTTACACAAGCGGGACAACAGGAAGACCAAAAGGACAGGTGCACGTCACGGGAGGATATCTCGTAGGGGTGACGGCCTCGACACGGTGGGTCTTTGACCTTAAGGATGAAGATATCTACTGGTGCACGGCTGACATCGGTTGGGTCACGGGGCATAGCTATATCGTGTATGGCCCGCTGGCCAACGGAGCGACGAGCTTTATGTACGAGGGAGCGCCGGATTATCCGGACAAGGACCGCTGGTGGGCACTGATCGAGAAGTATCGCATCAACACCTGTTATACCGCCCCGACAGCCATCCGGACGTTCATGCGGTGGGGGGAGGAATACATCCACCACCATGATCTCTCCTCCCTCCGACTTCTAGGAACGGTGGGGGAGCCCATCAACCCAGAGGCTTGGCTTTGGTATTGGGAACATGTCGGCGGGAGGCGATGCCCAGTTGTCGACACCTGGTGGCAGACAGAGACGGGGATGATCTTAATCACCTCCCTCCCGGGCATCATCCCTATGAAACCGGGATCTGCCACGAAGCCGCTTCCTGGGATCTTCCCAGAAGTGGTCGATGAAGAAGGCAAGCCGGTCCCGGATGGGACGCCAGGATACCTGATCCTGACAAAGCCATGGCCTGCCATCTCCCGCACCCTCTGGGGGGACCCAGACCGCTACGTCGAGGTATACTGGGCCCGCTACCCGGGGTTCTATTTCACGGGAGATGCAGCCATGAAAGATCGCGATGGGTACTTCTGGCTCCTCGGCCGGGTGGACGATGTGATCAATGTGGCTGGACACCGCATCAGTACCATGGAAATGGAGAGCGTGCTTGTCGAGCACCCTACCACTGCAGAAGCTGCTGTCATTGGCAAGAGCGACATGGTCAAAGGACAGATCCCCGTGGCCTTCGTTACTATCCGACAAGGATTCGAAACCGGCGATGGGTTGCGGGAGGAGTTGAAAGAGTACGTAGCGAAGCGGATTGGAACTTTTGCAAGGCCTGCAGAGATATTTTTCACAGCCGAGCTTCCCAAGACCCGGTCAGGGAAGATCATGCGGCGGCTCCTGCGGGATATCGCTGAAGGGCGTGTGCTTGGGGATACAACCACGCTGGCCGATCCTTCGGTTGTGCAACACCTCCGCGAGATGTACGAGGAGAAGTACGGGGAGGGAAGCTGAGTACCCCTACGAAGATCCTCTGTCCTGCCTTCCTGGAGATCTTCTGTCAAGTTTCCTAGGAGATGACCGATCCTGGAGGATGAGACAGGGCTCTAGGAAGGGGGGATCGCGTTGGACTGGCATCGACTATCCTGCGATTGTGCGGGGAGCCTCTGGAAAAAGTTCTTTACCTGGCCTCTCCGAAAGCTTGTCTGGGAACTCGAGGCGGTGTGGGAGGCCTTTGAGGCGGTGCCGCTGTACATGGAGATCGCCGAACGGATCTTTCACTGGATGCGCAACAGGAGGTACATCTCTAGGGATGGGACTGTGTTCCCGGCTCCAGGCACGCGGTCTCCTAACTTGACGCGAGATCTCTCTCTAGATGGCGCTGCGGAGGAATTGATTGAGGTCCTCGCCCAATACTGAATCACCGATCGCCCCCTTCACCGCCCTTCTCAGGGTTTACCTCCTAAGTTTGGACCTCGTGCGTATCCTTTCCACCGCGGGCCAGACACCATCCTGGCTTAGGGCTGTCGCCGATTTCTGAAAGTAAAGAATGGCTTCTTTTTCTCTCCCTTGCTCCGCAAGGAGCAAGGCAAGATCTCTTGCGACAGAAGCAAGCTGATCACGATGTTGTGTTTGCTCTAGGAGAGCTAGGCTCTCTTCCAGGTGGGACCGGGCCCGTCGCCACTGTCGACGCGTCCGGTAGATCCGTCCCATGAGGTAGTGAATTTCCGCACGGACCTGTTTACTCGTTGAGCTCCCGAGAAGACCTTTGCAAATCTGGAGAGCCTTCCCAAGCTCTCCTGCAGCGAAATGGGCCTGAGCCATCCCGAGCGCGGCCTGCGAGCTATTTGCCAGCTCCCCCAAGCGGGAGAACATCTCAACGCTTCGTGCAAAGCTCTGACAAGACTCTTGCCACCTCCCCTGGGATGCTTGGAGCTCGCCCAGGGCCTCATAACCTCGGGCAATCCGACGGTAGGCCTGGTGGAGGCGCATGAGGGTTGTTGCATGCTCCAACGCCGCCTGGGTCTTATCTAGATCACCGGCACGGAAGTGCTCTTCCGCCTGTTTGAGATCGTGGAGGCTGATGTGCCGCAGATCTAACCGTTCCTCGTCTAACACAAGGGCCTCTAAGTAGGTTGTTGCGGCTTCCGAGGAGAGGCCTAGCTTTCTCCGGGCATCTCCCACTGCAATGAGGATCTCCGCTTTGAGGAGGGACTTTATCCCCTCTTCCCCTACTAGGTCTAGGGCTTCAAGATAAGCTTTCAGAGCTCCCTCAAAGTCATGGCGAGCCATCCTGAGGTTTCCCTCCAAGAGAGTGAGTTGGGCGAGATCCTCAGAACGTCGATGGCGCTGGAAGATCGCTCTAGCTTCACCGAGCATGCGAGCAGCACGTGGGAGCTCTCCACGGGATAAGGCAACAGCGGCAAGGCCCATAATGGCCCCGGCATTGAGGAGGGGTTCCTCCAAGGCCCGAGCTAACTCTAGCACACGGTGGAGGTATTCGCTTGCTTTTGAGAGATCCTCGTGGCTCAGGTAGGCAAAACCAAATGCTAGGTTCGTGCTCGCTTCTTCTTGGGAGAACGTTCCCTCCATGAAATAACTAAGAGGACGGCGGAGTTTTCTTGCCAGGACTGCTAAGGAACGCAGAGAAGGCTTCACCGATCCCCGTTCAACCTTGCAGATGAAGCTTACGGAGAAGTCCTGCCCTGCAAGCTGAGCTTGAGTCATCCCAAGGGCGAGTCTCGTGGTTCGTATCTTCTCCCCAAGTGTCATGCATGCATCCTCCTTCATGATGGAAATTTGACCGTGTCACGCTGCGATGTTGAGTGAGTCTTATTGACGAGGAAGAAAGTTTTGGTAGACTGTGGCTAAACGCAATTCGCCCAATCTTACAATATTTCCTGCTAGGCTATTAAAATATTTTCCCTGGAGGGAGCGATGAATCCACAATCTCTATGCTGGGAGATCCGTTTTGGACAGCCAAATCGCGTGTGCCGGCGCATCCTCCATCAGGTGTCCCGCCTGAATGTGCACGCCCATGAGCTCGTCATTGGCTTGTGCCAGGCTTACGCAGAGGTGCTCAAGGCAATTGGCGAACACGCCCATGCAGAGGATCTTGAGTTGGGGGTGACGCTCACTTACCTCACGCAGATCCATCAGGCGATCTGGCAAGAGGTTGTTGACCACCTCCAGATCCTCACCACACAGTGGCCACCCACAAAGCATTGATTATTTTTTGATTTCATCTTCATGTGATACTTGTCAAAGGAGTGTGTGATCGTGTATAATTACTGCGACCAGAATACGAGAACGCTGTGCCATTGCCTCAATGGAGGAAAGTCCGGGAGGGAGGGTTCATCCCATGACGCCGAGAAGGCGCAAAGAACATGTAGGCGCGGAGGCCGGGCGCACTTCCTATGTTGGGATGTATGCTCCAGAGATCCTGCGGCGAAAGCTCCGGGTCTTGCTTCTGGAGGAAGGCAAACCCATGCGTCAACAGCTTCAGGAGTGGATTACCGAGTATCTCAATGCTCCGCCACGGACTTACCCCACCGGGATCCGGTTGCGAGGGTTCACCAAAGATGCTGTTCAAGTCGGTGTACCTCTTCCCGAGGATTTGGCAAGGAAGTTCAGGGCAAAGCTGATCATGGAGGGGCTCACGGCGAGCGAGTGGGTTACGCGCAGGATCGCAGAAAAGCTCGGGGAGCCTCTCGAGAAGATCCTCCCAGAAGCCCTGCCGAAAGAGCGAGAGGGCGCCAACTAGCGAAAGGGGGCCTGGGGGTCCTCCTTGCCTTGCTCCTTTGTTCCACCGCAGTTGCGTCGCCCATCTCTCCCACTCCTTCAGTTGTCACAATCCTCGCCGTACCTCCGTCGCGGACCTTGGTGAGGCTTTCCCCCGGGTTTGCCACGGTTTTCCAGTTTGATGGTCCAATTACCCGGGTTGCTATTGGAGAGGAACGCCTAGTTGCAGCCCACGTCAGTGCTGAACAGGGTGATCTGACGATCAAACCCCTCCAGCCCTCTGGGAGGACCAACATGATGGTTTGGGTGGGGACCGTGATCACGCTCTGGGAGTTGCTCATCATCAGGGATGGCCGGACCGCGGATCTCGTCCAAGTGATCACACAGGTCCCTTCCTTGTCTCCCAGCCCGGAGGTGCCTTCACGCGGGAATGCAGGAGGTTCCAAAGCCCCTACGCCGGAGGGACAGGTGATAAGGCGTCCTTCAGTCCCTCAGTTTCTCCAGACAAATATTCACAAGGAGGGAGTGGAGGCGGTTTTCCAAGCCGCCCGGCTCCGGTGGGGAGTCCTCATCCGCTACAGGATTCGAAACGCTTCTGATAGGCCGCTTCGTATGGAGTCCGGAAGGATCCTGGTTCGAGCAAGCGGTACCATCACCCCTTTTGCTTTGGTTCGGGGTATGCAAGGGAGTACATCTCAAACTACGATCCCTCCTCGTGAGACGGAGGTCGGCGTATTAACCATTGGAACGATCACCGATGCAATCCAAGTCATCATCCCGTTGTTCCCCCCTTCGGGTACTCCCATTGTCCTTGAAGCCACGTTCTCTGGAATATCCAAGTTACCCACCAACCCTGCCCCGTGAGCGCTCCCCCCTATTCAGAAGATCCGGAGGTGGCACAGCTCCTTCCCTTTCTTCCTCATCGGATGCGGGAAGAGCTTGTGACCCTTGGAACCTGGGGGATCCGAGAGATCATCATGGATCTGGGAAGGTCTCCCGAAGTGCGCTATGAACAGGAGAGGATTGTCCTGTGCGGGGAAGTTACCAAGGAAGAGATCCAGTACGTAGCAAGCCGCCTCGATCGATTTCGCGAAGATAACCGGACAGGAGTTGAGCGTACCCTGCACCGGATCGCCTGTATTCGCGATCGATATGGCTCGATCGTAGGATACACCTTTCGGGTGGGGCGTGCCTTGATTGGAGCAGCGGAACCACTCCGTGATCTCTTAGAGACAGGGAAAAGTCTGCTTTTCCTTGGACCACCGGGCGTAGGGAAGACCACACTCCTCCGGGACTCCGCACGCATTCTGGCAGACGACCTCCAGCGTAAGGTGGTTGTCGTAGACACCTCCAATGAGATTGGGGGAGACGGACAGATCCCCCACCCAGCTATCGGAAGGGCTAGGCGGCTACAGATTCCCGCTGCGGATCCTTCCCGTCCCAACTTCCGTGCTCAGGCACACGTTCTTCTGCAAGCCCTAACAAATCATAATCCTGAGGTCATCGTCGTGGATGAGCTGGGCTATGAGGAGGACGCACGGATTGCGAGGACCATTGCCCAGAGGGGAGTTCAGCTCATTGCCACAGCCCACGGACGGCGTCTCCATGATCTCCTGTATAACCCGGACCTTAGCGACCTTGTGGGTGGCACGCAGGTGGTCTTGCTCACGCAAGAGGAGGTCTTGGCGCGCGGCTTGACGCGCCGGGTGACCTGGGAACGGATCGGCCCACCTACCTTTGAAGTGGTTGTAGAGGTTTTAGAAAAAGGTCTTCTCGCGATCCACGATCGGGTGGCTGAGTCCTGCGATCGCCTTCTCCGTGGCTTGGTCCCCCAGCCTATCCTTCGTGAGCTCCGGAGTACCCCCTCACGAGAAAATAAGATTTCTGGTATTGACAATCATAATAATTTTTGATATTATGATTTCGTGATGTGGAGCATCGACCCTAATCTTAGGGAACGTATCGAGCAGACGTTAGGGGAAAGGTGGCCCAGTGACCCCGCAGCTTTGGCGTCGGTTCTTACCCGCCTTCAGGTGGAGTACCCTGAGCTGTATCGGGAGACTATCGAAGCGATCTCCGGTTCCTCCGTCCCATTGACGGTGGATGTCCAGCACCGGCGACGAGAACGGCGGAATCAACTGTGGGCGCTACTTTGGGGGTGGTTCGGGAAGCAAAGCCAGACAGGTGAACTGTTGCCACGTCGCTCTAGGATCCTTGCCGCTGGAGTCGTGGGGCTGATTGGGATTTTTATCACGTTGATGGGTATAGCCGCTATGGGCCGTCGTCACCAGGGCCCTGTCCGGAGGAATGCACCTCCGGCATACCGGGAGAGCCCGGTTGGGAAGCCTGAAATTCCCGAAGCTCCACCAAAATCGACCGTCCCTTCCCTCCTCCCCGGTCTTCCTCTTCCATCATACCCCCAAGGAGATGCACAACCTCCCAGCATACTTCCAGAAGATCTTGGGCCTGCTCATAGTTCCTCCAGGCAAAGGTTACCTCAGCGGTTCTCTCATCAGGTGGTGATCTTTGAAGCGAAGATACCGAGGGAAGCTACTTCCCTCCTGATATTCGAAGCCCCCAAGATTTCCTCTGGAGCTGGGGACACGCAGGCCTCCAGCCATGAGCAGGCGCCCGCCGACTTATCTGTCCATGAAGAAGCGGAAAGCGAAAAGGAATCCCGTCCTGTATCCCCATTTATAGTTGGCCATCGCTTGGACGCCCAACTTGCTACAGGAGTGGCTCTCACGCCAGGGATCGCTCATCCCGTTGTCGCGGAAACCACAGAACCCCACGTCCAGTGGATCGGGGAAGCAACGGTGGACCGTGCAGGTCTTGTACAAATCGCCTTTTCCTCAGCCGTGCAGGAGGGGCGAGAGTACAGTGGCTTCGCCATCGCTCTGGACCCCCGAGGTCAACACCCGGGGATTTCTGGACGGTCCTCCACTCACTCGGCAGCCGCAGTTTCCCGCATCGTCGGGGCGAGCATGAAGGCAGTAGGAGATTACACTCAAGCCCTCCTCAGGGCGAAGCGCGTGACGATGGTCAACGGATGGGCTTCTATTCGTGCAGATGAGCCTCCTCCTTTTTGGTCCCTGGTGGCAGCTCGCCTTGCAGAAGTCCTTAACGATCTCGAGGAAAGCAGACGCTCGGTTCGTGTCACCGAGGTCCCAGCTGGAACTCCGGTGACTATTCTCGTTCTCCAAGGGGGGAGTCGTCCATGAAGTGGGTTTCCCAAATAGTTTGCATACTCATCGGATTTCTCGCCGCACCTGCCCTAGGTCAACCCGCGGAAGGGAACGGTGACCTGCTTAGCCCCCTCACAAGGCTGGCCCAGCAAATCACCGAAAGCCTGGTGGGGCCTCTTGGGATTGCCATTGGGATTGCGACCCTCGCTGGGGCTGCCATCAGTGTGGTCTTAGGAGGGGCCAAATCCTTCCGGTGGGTCTTCTGGATTCTTGTCGGGATGGCCATTTTGTTTGGCGCGCCCACTATTATCGAGTTTGTCGTGGGGAAGTGACCATGTCCTTCTCCCATCGCCTGTACCGACAGATTGATGGATCCCTCGCGATCCTGGGCTTCGATGTAGACGACCTTTTCGTGGTTACGGCAGGATTCATGGTGCTGACGCATGTGGCAAGGGCAGTCAGCCTCTGGTTAGGGTGGGTCAGGCTCCAGTTGATCCTCAGCTTAGGAGCAACCGCCCTCTTGTTCTGGGGGTGGAGAAGGCTCAAAGAACGGCTTCCTCGCCGATTCTTCCAGCACTTGGCAATGTATCTCACAGAGGGGGACGCCTACATCGTCACTCCTGATATCGAGGCGGTACCGTACATCATCTAGGCAAAGGGATATGTTTAGGATCACTTCAGAAGACCAGCGATCGTTGACCGGCTTGCTGCCTTACTGGACCGTCCAGGATGGGGTCCTTGTCCTTTCCGATGGGTCCTACCAGCTTGGGTTTGCTGCATCGTTGCCTGCGGGGGAGATATGGGGGAGTGGGCAGGTGGTGGAGTTCAATGCACGGATCCAGCGTCTTTTGAACCACTCTATCCCCGAAGGAGAATGCCTCCGTGTATTGCTTGAGATCCATCCCGATTATGGAGGGCTACTCCAGGCTTATAATCGGGGGCTTCGGGCCATCCATCCCACCATCCAGGCCATCCATCGCTGGCGTATCCGGGAACTTTCTGAACAACATGCAGCAGGGCGGCTAGCAAACTATCGCTTGACCTTTACATTGTCCTACCATCCTAGAAGATCAACTCGGAAATGGCAGCCCATCGATCGCCCCACCTACCAGACCCACCTGAGAACCCTTGCCGTGATGCGAGACGTTTTTATGGCCAACTGCGAAAGAGCAGGCATCTCCGCCCGCTCCTTGCATGACCACGAGTACATCGAAGTGATTTGGCGGTATCTGAACCCGAGCCGAAAGCGTTATCTGACTCCTCCAGAGGTTCCCCGCGAGAACCAACGCGTAGAAATCCCTCCGTTGGTTCTCAAACAGTTCTCCTTCCTGGCACGCCCTTCTGTCCGCACGCGAGTTGCGCGGAGTGACCTCTACCGGCGGTACAACTACCTTTGGGTCGACGATCAATTCATCAAGATCGTCGCAATGGATCGTCTTTCCGGAGAGGTGACACGCGAGAACATGCTGCGTGAACTCCTCCTGCTCCCCTATGACCTCTGGTTGATGGTCGAATACTGGAATGACCCAAGGGCCGAGGCCATCAAACGGCTCGAAATCAAGAGTCGGATGGCCTATGCAGCTAGGTTCAGCAACCCAGCTAGTGACCGGGAGGATCCCAAAAGCGCGGTGATCTCCCATGAGCTTGAGGAAGTCCTGCGCAGGCTCCATTCCTCAGATACTCGGATCTTCCGTACCGGAGTAGCAGTCGTCCTTCATGCATCATCTCTTGAGGCCGTACGGGAAGCAGCACACCATACGGTGGATGCGTTTCATCAAGCAGAGGTGGAGGCGATGGACGAGTCTGTTGGCCTGCTCAGCCAGTTTATCTCGCTTGCCCCTTTCTCTGGGTTACCCAATGAGCGTCTGTGCCGGGTGCTTACAGAAAACGCAGCGGATCTCTTCCCTTCAATGGGCCCCTGGAGAGGATCGCCGGAGCCTACCTGTCTTTTTTGGAACCGTTTCAACGGGCTCACACCTCTCGATCCCTTTGACCACAGGGCGCCTGCCTGGAACGGGGTCGTAGTAGGAGAGACGGGGTCGGGGAAGACGTATCTCACACACCAGCTCCTTCTTCAGCTCCTTGCGCGTGATACAGAGGTCATTATTGTGGACCGAGGAGGGAGCTATAGGACCCTTGTCACCCTTTTAGAGGGACAGCACATCCCTGTAGATCCTGCCAGCAATATCTCGATCAACCCTTTTGACCTTCCCGCAGGCGAGGAAGAGCCCGATGATGAAAAAATTAGCTTCCTCGTAGCCTTGATTGGGCTCATGGTCAAGGAAGGCGAGAAAGATCTGAGCAGGGTGGAGAAGGCTCTGATTGAGTCGGCTGCCCGTCAAACATACCTCCGCGCCAGGGGAGAAGCAGTGTTCCTGCACGATTTCGTCCAGCGGCTGCGTACCATGGAAGAAATCGGCACGTTCTCGATGGATCCCCAGGAGAGGTCCTTGGCAAATGCGCTGGCCACACGGCTTCAGCAATGGACCGGAGATGCTACCTATGCAAAGCTGCTGGATCGTCCCACGAATGTCTATCTCGACCGCAACCTTGTGTACTTTGACACGGAAGGGCTGGACCGGTCCCCCGACCTCCTCCCCATTGTGATCTTGCTCCTTACCGACATGGTCTGGCGACGCATCCGCCAAGGAACAGGTCGACGGAAGCTGGTCGTCATCGATGAGGCATGGGTCCTCCTCGCGAACCCTATCGCAGGTCACTTCCTGGATGATATGTTCCGGCGCTTCCGGCGCTACGGTGCAGGTGTGCTCGCCATTAGCCAGAAGTTGGAGGATTTCCACAACGAATATGCGCGAGGGGTATTGGCCAACGCGCAGTTTAAGTACCTCCTGCGGGTGAAAGACATCGGCCGCGTCGCTGAGATGGTTGATCTCAACGACCGGCAAAAGGGATTGCTCTCCTCCCTGACCCAGGTGAAAGGGCGTTATAGCGAGGTGCTCTGCTTGGTGGACTTCACCCATGGGCGCGAGGGGGGTGTGTTGGTCATCCGGGGCTCCAGCCTCGATGATTGGATTGCCACAAGTAGCGAGGATGACCGGCTCAAGCGGGAGGAGGCTATCCGGGCGATTGGCAATCTCTGGGATGCTCTCCAACACCTCGCTTGCGCTGAGCCTCGGGGGATGGCCGCGGGAGGGGAGTCTTTGTACAAGAAGGGAGGGACGCGATGAAGCGCTATGAATGGGCTGTGTTAAGTGTTGCCTATCTGATCCTTGTCGCTCTCCCGGCGTATGGTGCTCCAAACGCAGAAGGAGGTACGATCTTAAACCAAGCGCAGGGTGTTCTCGATGAACTCTCCAGGCTCGAGGTCCTTCTGTCTGAGAAGTTGGACGAGTTGCAAGAAGCGATCTTGGAGCCTCTTCGACGATTCCGCACCTCTCAACGCGTCCTCGAAACGATCGGCAGCCAGTTGCGCCGATTTCCAGAGATGCTCGAGGAGGCCGTCCAGCGATGGCTTGAGGAGCTGCGCCAGATCCTCAGTGTGGAGGGGAGCAGTGCTCTCTATGGGGTGTATGGCCAAGCCAACCCGAAGGTTGTGAGGAAGGCGAAAGACCTCGCCCGGTCTGAGATGGCAGCGGTGGGAGGAACCGTACAGTCGGTGGCCGCGGCAAGGGTCTCCCTCGCTTTGGCAAGGCACGCAGCGCAGGAGAGCACAATCCGCCGTGCTGCCAGGGAAGCTCAGGATACAGCACACGCGCTCTCGCGAGAAGCCCCAACGATTCCAAGCACGCGGGCTGGCATCCAGCTCCTCGTTGCCGGGCAGGCAGAAGGCCTGCGCTTTCAAGCGGTGCTTGGCCGTACTCTCGGCAACAGGTTAGCGGGGGTGAGCCAGCAACTCGCAAGCTTATCTCAACAGAACGCTGCCCTCCAGAACGTGCTTTCCCAGCAACTCCTCCTCCAGGCTAGGGAGCAAGAAGAGAGCCTCAAAGCCACGCTTGTCCAACTGGATCTTGTGCGAACCCTTGCCGTGCAGACCTATATCCGGGGGGTCAACCCATTCCTGGAGGTCACCAAGGATGAGGAAGAGGATCTTCTGAACCTTGTTCGATGGGAGGGAAAGTGATCTTGATCCCGGCAATCCCTTTCGATCCCCAGCGGTTGGTTGCGAGCATCAAAGGATACATCGATGCGACAGGGATCTCTGGGTATGTGCACGACGCGGCAGGCGCTGTACTCGTTGCCTTGAGTCTGCTGATGATCCTTCGCGCCATTGTGTGGGGAGATGGCCGCGGCATATTCGAAGCGCTCCTCCGCATGGTCCTTGCAGCGTGGGCGGTGAGCAGTGCCCCGGCGCTCTCTGCACATGCGGCAAGAATGTTCGCAGGGTTCTCCAACGCGGGTTTCCAAGTGCTTGGGAATATCGTGAATCGGGCGCAGATCCAAGAGTTGCTTGGGGCATTCGCCCTCAGTGCAGCGGAGATCAACCTTGCCTTAATTGGCGGACAAACGGCGACGGGAGCCTTTGGGAATCTCCCCCTAGCGAGTACCCTTGCGAAGGTCGCTGATACCATCGGAGCGATGACACGCACAGGCTTGTTGATCGTGGGGATCGGCATGGCACTTTTATTTGCGACCTACTATCTGATGAGTTTCTGGGCGCGGATGATCCTTATGGTTTCCTCCCTCCTTGCCCCTCTCTCCTTTGCTTGCTTGGCCCACCCAAGAACAGATCACTTTGCTTGGTTGTGGGTTCGTACGGTGATAAAGGCATGCCTCGTGATCTTCCTAGCCAACCTCGTTCTCTCTGGTGCAGTGTATCTGGGTATCCTGCGCCCACTGGAAGAGATTCGGAACGCTCCCCTCCTGGAGCGGTTCGCCCTCATCGCTCTTCCCATTTCTGCCCTTGCCGCGTTAGGGTTTGGAATCCTAGCCCTCGGGCGGATCGATCACATCGCTGCGGGATGGGTTGATGGGGGCGCTTCCGCAGTCATGACAGCACTCCCTGTGGAAACGGCCCTCTATGGGGCCACCCGCGCCCTGAGCGCCTCGCTCACGGCCGCTGTAAGTAGGAGCATGGCGGTGGCCGAAGGTGTTTCTGGAGAGGTGGGGGCTGGATCTGACGCCAGGCCCACATTTCCTCCTCCCGGAGGATCACGGTGGCGATAAGGACGAGGAAACTCATTGGGATTTTGGTCCTGCTTGGAGTCCTGGGTCTCTTCCAAGGGACAGGAAGGGGACAGGGAACATCCCAGGATTTGGGTATTTTCCTTTCTGCGATTTTGGGAGATCACGCGGAGGTTACCCGTGGATGGCCACAGAAGCCAACGGACATTCAGGTCTTTCCTTATACCCCTCAATTCTGGAAAGGATGCGCCCCTGGTCAGGGCGCTATTGCTACCCTCATCACAGCACCTCTCGATCTTCCCCCTTTTTGGGCTGGACTCTCTTCCTACTATGCTCCCAAGGCGCGGGTTGAGGCGGTGATCTCCGCCCACCTGGGCTCCCAGGGAAGGAGTATGGGGGGCAAGGAGGTGGTGCTTGCTAATTGGCTCGTGCGGTTGGCGACCCCTGGCGATCCCGTGCGGGAAGCAGGAAAGGCAGTCTTTCCTGAGGTGCGCAATATGGCCACATACGAAAAGTATGGCTACGCGGTGTTCCTTCTTCTAAAATGGGAGTGGCGATCTCCCCGCCCTGGATGTTATCCCACGCTTGTTAGTGTCCCCGAAGGGTACAGGATCCCCTTCGTTCGCTGAGGCTGGGCTCTTCATGCTCCTACTTGCGCTCCTACCTCCACCGGTGTAGGATAAATGCGAACGTGAGGAGGGGTGTTGTGATGTCCCTGAAAGCGAGGATATACTTGAAGTCCACCTGAACCACGTGCCGCCGGGCAAGGGAGTTCCTCTTGCAACAAGGTGTCGATCTGGAAGTCCGGGACTACTTCCGGAACCCCTTTACGATGGAGGAGCTCAAGGAGGCAATTGGTCCTTTGCGACCTCAGGAGGTGTTGTCCTATCGTTCTCCCAGGTCCAAGGAGCTGGGATCGGCAGGGAGACCCCTCACTGACGAAGAGATCCTCTCGGCGATTCTGAAAGAGCCGAGCCTCCTCCGCCGACCCATTATTCACCTCGCGGGGGAAGTGATTGTGGGGTTTGATCGCGAACGGCTGGAGCAGATTCTCAGCGGCCTCAGGAAAATCTCTTGATCATGCACG
This sequence comes from bacterium, assembly GCA_030550015.1. Taxonomy (GTDB): domain Bacteria; phylum Sysuimicrobiota; class Sysuimicrobiia; order Sysuimicrobiales; family Thermofontiviventaceae; genus Thermofontivivens; species Thermofontivivens primus. The sequence goes on from JAUQQG010000046.1 coordinate 101,744, forward strand.
TTTGCTAAGATACTCCCTGCGGAAGTAACCGCTGAGGGTGCACGATACACCAACGTCTCCACAAAGATCCTGCAGGATGTTTGCGGGATGATGCAAAAGGAGAACGCACGACCACGGTTGATGGGGTTCATGGAACCCTCTGCGATCTTGCTCCAGCAGCTCTCCGGCGTCAAGGTGATCCTCTTTGACGCCGGCAATACGCTTCTGGCCTATCGCCGTCCTTTGCGCATACTTCTCCAGGATTACTTGATGCAGCACCAAGTGATTATCCCGCGGGAGCGGATCTCGAAGGCGCTGGAGACGATTCATCCGCGGTATGAATACCTTCGTAGGCGCTGCCGAACACAGGAAGAGGAGCAACAGATGTGGCTGGATCTCAGCCATGAGTTGCTCCATCTTCTTCTCCCTGCTTACTCACGGACGCTCGCTGGCTCCCTGGCTGAGTGGTTCATGGAGAGCTGGCGGCTCCACAAAGTATTCGGAGATGTCCGATCCACTTTGCGTGCCCTGAAAGAGTGGGGGTATCGACTGGGGGTTGTCTCGAACTGGGAGCCCTCCTTGCCGAGGTTACTGGAGCGGTTGGGGCTTGCAAAGTTCTTCGAGGTTGTCGTTTCCTCCGCTGGTGAGGGCTTATGGAAGCCTGACTCCCGGCTCTTTCTGGCTGCAGTCGATCGCTTTGGTGTGGCACCTGGGGAGGTAGCGAATGTGGGAGATGACCCAGTACGGGATGTCGAATCCGCGGAAGCGGCTGGGTTAAAGGCGATCCTCCTCGATCGATTCAATTCTTACCCAAACATTCACGCCCTACGCATCAGCACCCTCAAAGAGTTGCTCCTGCTCTTCCCCGGCCATCTCAGGAAACAGGTATAGGGCGTGCAGGATTCTTGCTAAGGACCCCGTCATTTCAAAAGAGGCCCCCGGCAAAAGTCAAAAGACCTATGCCGGGGTACTTGGCTGATGCAGGAGTTGGAGGGCCTTACAAAGAGGCTCCCCTCCTGGGGGCTGAAGGGCAAAGAGTCTGGAGGGGACACAGGTGGCAAAGGGGATTTCTCGCCCGGCAGAGCTCTCGTCCCAGGTAGATCAACCGGAGGGGGAAAGATGGCCATTCCTCCCTTGGGATAAGAGCCATCAGATCACGCTCGATTTTCTCAGGATTCGCGTTCTGGGTAAGGCCAAGGCGCCTTGCAACCCTTCGGACATGCGTATCCACGACAATCCCAAGTCCATCCTCTGCGCTTGGATCCCATCCGGTCCAGCCTTCCAGGCGTGCGGAGCTCAGGATGACATTTGCCGTCTTACGGCCTACGCCGTCGAGAGTCAGGAGCTCCTCCATCGTACGAGGGACTTCCCCTTCGAAGCGTTCCATCAGGGCTCTGCAGGCGTTGATGATGGCCCGCGCTTTCTGGCGGTAGAAACCGGTGGGGCGAATGAGTGCCTCTAACTCAGCAGGACTTGCGAAGGCATAATCCCTGGCAGTGCGGTATCGTGCGAACAGGGCGGGGGTGATGCGGTTGACCGTAGCATCCGTGCATTGTGCAGAGAGGATCGTCGCCACGAGCAGCTCTAGAGGGTTTCTGTGGTGGAGGGGGACCTTGACCGTGGGATACCGTGCACGGAGCTGCTCCAGAATCTGCGCGATCCTCCTTTTGGCCTTCCTTCGATCCAAGAGTTTATCTCTCCACCCCCGAAAAACGAGCCAAATGCCAAGCGCTCGGCTCCCTATTGCACCGCTTTATACGCATTGATCCGACCCCAAGTCCAGTAGGTCCCCGTTCCAGCTATTGGATCGGCGGTGGTCTCGATGCGGCTGCGGACACAGGTGTTTGTGGAACAAACCCCTCTGGCCCAGACTAAGCCTGCTAGACCTGCGACGTGTGGCGTCGCCATGGAAGTACCGCTTAGGGAATCGTAGTCCTGCAAATACCCATACTGCGTGGTGAGATACACAGGAGAGTTTGGCATCGTGGACAGGATGTGGACCCCGGGCGCGGCGACGTCTACCCACTTCCCGTAATTGGAGAAGCTGGCCTTCTGGTCGTTCTCGTCTGTGGCAGCGACCGCGATACAGTTGGTATAGGCTGCAGGGTACAACTTCTGAGTTGTGCCGCTGTTCCCGGCGGCACAGGCCAGGACCGCGCCTTTATTCCAGGCATACTTGACGGCCGCCTCCAGCGTCTTGGAGGGGACGCTTCCTCCGAGGCTGAGGTTGATCACCTTCGCGCCGTTATCTGCGGACCAGGTAATTCCATTGGCCACCGCGGAGTAGGTTCCAGATCCAGAGGCATCGAGTACTTTCACGGGCACGAGGGAGATCGACCAGTTCAGGCCGGCTACGCCGGTGGCGTTGTTGGTCAGGGCCCCGATCGTGCCGGCAACGTGGGTTCCGTGACCGTTATCATCTTCAGGGGGCGCTCCTTTGGTGACGAAATTCGCTCCAGGGGCAAGTAGGGGAAGGTCGGGGTGTGCTGAGTCGATACCGGTGTCTATGACGGCGATCTTCACCTCTGCGCTTCCTGTGGTGATCCCCCAGGCATCGTAAGCCTGGATCTTCCCCCAAGCCCACTGGCTGACGCACCCGTCGTGAGAAGAGTTGTAACAGTTTACCCCATCGGCATAGGGGTCGTTCGGGGTGATGCCAAGGGCCAAGGCGATTCCATTGACCTCCGCATACTCCACCAGCGGGTTCCTGGAGAGGGCGAGGAGGGTGGCTTCTAAGGTTCCCGTGGGGACCTTCAAGACAAAGACACCGAGGGCAGGGATGCGATCCACGATCCGTGCCCCCACTGCACGGGCTACGGGATCCGGGGATACGGAAGGAGCAAACTTGACCAATAGCTCATCGGGAACATGCTCCCCGGACAGATGAGGTGATGGAATGCTCGGCGCCCCCGCTGCCAAAGCCGCAGCGGCGAAGATCATGAGGATAGCCAGAACTCCCCTGTAGAAGTTGTATTTCATTTCTTAATCCCCTCCCGGCTACGCGGTCGACGTTGTTGTTCGATGGGAAAAGCGAATTCCCTTCTCTATCGGGGACACGGGTCCTGTAGAAGATTTACAGCATTTCATAAGAAGATTTCAGAGGTTTTTCCTGCAAGGCCTCAAGGAGCTGCTTGTGGATGTGCCCGTTCGTGGCCAGGATCTCTCCTGCGTGGTGCGTGAAGGGACGGCCATCCAGGAGGGTGACCATTCCTCCCGCCTCTATGACAAGAAGGCTCCCAGCAGCTACGTCCCAAGGCTTGAGATCTGGTTCCCAGAATCCATCGAGGCGCCCACAAGCCACGTAGGCGAGTTGAATCGCTGCCGCACCTGTGAGGCGCACCGCCTGGGCCCGCCGGCACAGTTTGGTAAGGTGGTCGAGGTTCCGACCTGTTTCCCACACATCATAGGGGAGTCCCGTGCTGAGGACGCTCTGGCGGATATCTTTCACGGAGGAAACTCGGATGCGGCGCCAGGGGCTATAGAGGGAGAGGGTCTTGAGGGGGACGAGGGTACGCCCGTCATCAAGGTGGGCTCCCTTCCCTTGCTCGGCGACGAACATCTCGTTCAGCGCGGGGATGAACACCACACCTGTGGTCACTTCCCCGCGCACCTCGAGGGCAATGGAAACCGCGAACAGGGGGAGCCCGTGTGCGTAGTTGGTGGTCCCATCAATGGGATCGATGATCCACCGGATCTCCCCTTCTTCCTGGACCTCTTCCTCAGCCAAGAAAGCGTGGCCTGGGAACCGTTCCCGGAGAGCCTCGATGATCAGACGTTCGGCAGCACGGTCAACGTGTGTCACAAGATCCCGTGCGCCTTTGTAAGAGACCTTGAGAGGCTGGCTTTGGAGACTCAGGAGCAGCCGTCCGGCTTCCCTTGCGACGTCAATGGCAGCGTAGGTATAGGTGGAGAACATCGTCATCGTCCTTCCTTTTGGTCCTGCAGGAACCTCGCTCTGAAGAGCAGGATTCCTTCTCGGACGAGGGAATTCCTGATATCATAGCCGGCATTCTCGGTAGTCCCAGTGAAATCTTTTGAGAAGATTTCGCTGAGGATCCAGTTTCCACCCTACAAAGCCCAGAGCGTTTTGTGGGGATCTCAATGGGAGGATGGCCATGGGAGCCATCGAGATCCGCCGTGCTACGAGCTTCGACATCCCGCAGATCGTTCCCTTGTGGAAGGAGCTGGCTGCGTACCATGCCACCTTAGACCCTGCCTTTGCAATCTCCCCGGAGGGAGGAGAGGCCTACGTCGAATATCTCCATACGCTGATGCGCAACCGAGAGGCACTTGTTGTTGTGGCGCTGGATCAGAGGGAGCTAGTGGGTTACGCCGTGGGCCGGGTCAGCACTTTGCCGAGGACCTTCCTGGT
>JAUQQG010000019.1 GCA_030550015.1 bacterium
GATCTCCGAGCTGAATTCGTTGCGCAAGCTTCCGATCTCCGAGCTGAATTCGTTACGCAGGCTTCCGATCTCCGAGCTGAATTCGTTACGCAGGCTTCCGATCTCTGAGCTGAATTCGTTACGCAGGCCTCCGATCTCCGAGCTGAATTCGTTACGCAGGCTTCCGATCTCCGCTCCGAACTCGCTACGTAGCCCTGCGAACTCGGTGCGAATCTCATTTCGCAGGCCTGTGATTTCCGCACTGAGTCGCGTCTCCAGATGGACGAGCCGCTCCTCGATGCCACCGAGACGTTCAGAGATCTGGGCATAAGCGCCCTCAAGCCGGGCCATTCGGACCTCCAGAGACTCTGCAGCCACCATAGACCTCCTGGTTGGATTATAACATACGTACCACCTGCTCGATCACCTGGAGGTTGGAATGTTTTTATCATACACGATTCTGATAGAAAATTCAAGACAGAACATGAGGGGTTACTGGGCATATGGGATAATAAGTGGATAGAAGCGAACATATTTCTGGGCTAGTCACACATGCGACTATTAGGGATCCTTGCCTTTCTGACATTCTGTGTGGTGATTCTGCCTGCGTTCTCGCAACTGGAGGAGGCGGATCACCGGGAGCGCCTGCTGGTGGAGGTTACAGGAGATCCAGCGCCCGCAGACTTCGTGGTGTGGGCAGTCCGGAGAGCGTTCGCCTGGACGTACTCTGGAGATCCCACGTTGGTATTCCTGACGACCATCCAAGACCTTTCCTACGGCGCTGAGATGTATTTGAGGGTGAAGGTCCAAGGAAGAACGGCCGCCGGAACTACCGTCGTGAAGGTTTTCCCGGTGACGGTGCGGAACGTGACGATCCCGTGGCAGGATGCCGGTATGCTGTTTGTAAGCAATAGTCCCGAGACCCTAGCCTGGACCAAGGGGTTATTCCGGGGCAGCCTGGGCCTGGGAGAAGTCGCTCGGCTTCTTTACCATCACAGGAACGGCGTGAAGGGTCGCCCTATGCATCTCGTTGTGAGGGTTGCAAACCCCTCCCCTCGACCGGCCCGAATCTGGGTAAGCGACGCCCACGCGGGGCCTGTGAGGGCTGCGCTTTATGCAGGGCATGCCGCTGCAAGCCGCTGGCTCCGCCTGTACTGGTCTGAGACGGGCCAGATCCTTGAGATTCCTGGGCATACTACCAGACCTCTCTCGGAGGTGATATTGCCTCCGGACCACGTTGGGAGTGGCATCCTCCAGGTTCGGCTTCTGCAGGGGAAAGGAGTTGTGTTAGACGTGGCTGGATTGCTGGAGGGCGACTTGGAGCCAGCACAAGAGAGTTATCTGATCAACCGAGACACCAAACACCTCCGTGGGGTCTTTCCGTCTCCTCGACGGGATCTAGTGGTGAACTACGAGTCTACGAGCCCTACTCCGGTGATCATTGGGGGAAAGGATCATCAGAACGGACCTCCTCTCGGCGAGATCTCCCATGGGACTTATGGCGTGATCTATACCATTCGTGTAAACCTATTCAACCCAAGCACGCATGCCCGTCAGGCTGTTGTTCGTGCAACTGCCCTGGCCGGTCCGGCCATGGGGACATTCCTGGTGGACAGGGATGTGGTAGGGGTATCGCTGGTACAATCGGGAGTACCACAGACACTTGCCACGATTCGCCTGGAGCCCTTGGAGAGGCGAATGGTCTTTGTATCCACTATGCCAGAAGCAGGGTCCACGTATCCGATCCAGATGGTTTTCTCCCCGCGTTGAAACCCAATGCTTGATAGCTGGTTGTCCGGTGGAGCAGGCAGCCCTCGGCAGGTCCGCAGGCTGAAATTCTGGGAGCAATTAAGTATGGACATGTTGCAGCGCTCCGGCCATGGAAGTAGGAACCGATGAGCTACGGGAAGAGCACTCTGATGGCGATGGGAACCCCCGCTCCCTGAGGGAAGACTGATATGATCATACACGATCTTGATATGAACATTCATGGAATTGGCTGCCGTTCAGGGATCGGCATACACTGGGGGTGCAGGAGTGATCTCCAAACTTCGCCAAAAGAATCCATCGTCGAGTGATATGATTTGGTAGAATGGAGACAGGAAGTTCGCAGAAGGGGAAGGTTCCTATGCCTAGCAAGCTGCAACTCTTGCCTAGCGACATTGCCGAGAGGTTGAAGGAGCTTCCCGGTCGGGTGGCCTCCCTGGATGGATTAGTCGCCCTTTGGCTCTTCGGCTCTTTTGCGCGAGGTGAGGCGACACCCATCAGCGACGTGGACCTCGCTTATCTACCCGATGAGGCACTAAAGGGCGAAACCTTAGAGCGCTTTGAGACGGAGTTGTACAGCACGATTTCTGGCACCCTCCACACCGACGAATTTACCTTCGCCAATCTGCACCAAGCGCCAGCCTACTTTGCCTGGCGCGTATTGGCGGAAGGGCAATTGCTGTTTTGTAGAGATCCACATTCGGTAGCTGCCTTTGCCGAAGCTGTTTATCGTCATGCCCCTGATGCGCGGTGGTTGCGGCGTGTGGGGAATGTTGATTTCCTGGAGGGGGTTGGGATGCCTGAACCTGCGGTGGATCAAGAACGAATCACCGAATTCCTGCGCCTGATCAGCGAAGATCTGAAAACTCTACAGGAGAAGGTTCAGGTCTCTAAGGAAGTTTACTTGAAGGATCGGGATATTCAAGCAGTTGTGGAGCGACGGCTGCAAACGGCAACGGAGAGCTGTATCAACATCGGCAACCACATCATTGCACGGTTGGGTTTACGCGCGCCGCAGGATTATGAGGATGTCTTTCGCATTCTAGGAGAAGCCCGAATCCTCCCATTTGAGTTGGTTCAGCAGATGGTGGACATGTCGAAATTCCGAAACTTGCTGGTGCATGTTTACTGGGGGATTGACCAGGAGCAGGTTTATGACAGCCTGCTGTCTCGTCTGGTGACATTAGAAGCTTTTGTCAAGCACATCGTTCAGTGGCTGAAGGGGCAAAGCGGGAGGAGTTAGGAGTTGAGAGGTAAGAGGGAAGAGCTCCTTCTCATTGTCTCCTTTCTTCTCATCCTGGTCGGGAGCGTTGCAGCTGCCGATGCTGCGCAGATCTCCATCCAGGCCAGGGAGGTGGAGATTGACCGTCTCAAGGGGCTGGTCATCGCCCGCGGAGGGGTGAGGGTGACCGATGGAAAGGTCACCATTACGAGCCAGGAGATGACCCTTGACCAGAACAGGAGGAGAGCAACGTTCAAAGGCCAGGTACATGTGGTTCGCTCCAGCGAGGAACTCACTGCGGAGGTTGTCACCATCGTCCTCGATGCAAAGAACACAGTCCAACAAGTGACCGCCAGCAACGGGGCGACGGTCACTACCAAAGAGTTCCTCCTCAGTGCGAGCGAGATCCACGCGACGCTTGCCACGGAAACGTTGAGAGCAACTGAAAGTGTCCGATTGCTCCTTCCCCCGGACGTCCTGGCAACTGCGGAGAGGTTGACTTTCATCCGCAAGACCCAGGAGGCTCTCCTCGAGGGGAAGCCCCGCGTCCAGAGCAAGGATGGGTACCTCACAGCGGAAAGGATCACAATCTGGTTGCAAGCGCAAAAGGCCTTAGCCTCCGGATCCGTCAAGGGCGAGTTTGCTGGAACGAAGTTCTCCGCCGCAGAGGCCAAGGTGGATCACAAATCCAAAACAGCCTTCCTCCACGGGAACGTGGAGATCCATCGTTCCTCTCAGCAGCTTCATGCTAGCGTTGTCACCCTGTACTACGGAGAGCGCCGCATGGTGGCTGAAGGGGAGGTTCGCATCCGCGCGTCAGGCGAGTAGTGATCCGGACAAAATTTCTGAGAAGATGTTGCCCGGAGCAACTGCCCTTTGGCACAACTGGACTACGGCGGTGGGTGCTTTGCAGTGCGTCTTCTCCCCCGCTTAGGGTTGGAGCGTGGCCAGATCCGCCATCGCCCGGTTGATCTCCTCCTCAGGATAGGTAAAGTCCTTCAGCTTCCCACCGAGGTATTCCTCATAGGCCTTAAGGTCGAAGTGTCCATGGCCGCTGAGGTTGAACAGGATGACCCGCTTCTCCCCTGCTTCCCTCGCTTCGATGGCCTCGTCGATGGCCTTTCGGATGGCATGCGCCGACTCCGGGGCAGGGACGATGCCTTCCGTTCGTGCAAACAAGACCGCGGCCTCGAACACCGGATTCTGGTGGTAGGCCACCGCTTCGAGATACCCGTGGTGATAGAGAGCACAGATCGTGGGCGCATCCCCGTGGTAACGCAACCCTCCTGCATGGATCCCTGGAGGGATAAACCCGTGCCCCAGGGTATACATCTTGATCAGCGGGGTGGTCGCTGCGGTATCGCCGAAATCATAGAGATACTTCCCCTTGGTGAGGGTCGGGCAAGCCGCTGGCTCTACTGCGACCACCCGGATCTTACTGCCCTTGAACTTATCGGCAAGGAAGGGGAAGCTCAACCCTGCAAGGTTGCTTCCTCCCCCGCAGCAGGCGATGACCACGTCGGGGGCCTCGCCTACGATCTCCATCTGGCGCTTGGCCTCGAGCCCGATCACCGTCTGGTGGAGCAGCACGTGGTTGAGCACGCTGCCGAGGGAGTACTTCGTATCATCATGCGTAGCTGCATCCTCCACCGCCTCGCTGATGGCAATGCCTAGGCTTCCCGGGGAGTCAGGATCGGTTTCCAGGATCGACCTCCCTGCGCGCGTCCGGTCGCTGGGGCTGCTCAAGACTTCAGCGCCCCAAGTCTCCATGATCACGCGCCGATAGGGCTTCTGCTGGTAGCTCACCCGGACCATGTACACTGTGCACTCGAGGTCGAAGAGGCGACAGGCCATTGCGAGGGCACTCCCCCACTGTCCCGCACCCGTCTCTGTGGTCAGCCGCCTCGTGCCTTCGATCTTGTTGAAAAAGGCCTGGGCCACAGCGGTGTTAGGCTTGTGGCTCCCGGCCGGACTGACCCCTTCGTACTTGTAGTAGATATGGGCAGGTGTCTTCAAGGTCTCCTCCAAGCGCCTCGCTCGGTAGAGCGGGGTGGGCCTCCACAGCCGGTAGATGTCGCGCACAGGCTTTGGGATCTCGATCCAGCGCTCCCGGCTGACCTCCTGGAGGATCAACTCCCGGGGAAAGAGTGGGGCGAGATCATCTGGCCCTATCGGCTGTTTTGTAGCTGGATGGAGAGGAGGGTCAAGGGGAACGGGAAGGTCCGAGAGGATGTTGTACCAGACCTTGGGGATCTCCTCCTCTGGAAGAACGATCTTCACTGCCTCCATATGTTCACCTCCCTAAAAATGAATAGGCCCTTCGTCCGGGAAGGGACGAAGGGCCTCCTCCGTGGTGCCACCCTTGTTCCCAGCAAATCTCGTGTTCGGTGTTGGGTATTGGGTGCTCGCGAAAACCGAATACCGAACACCGAACCCATCAAACCTCAACTGGGCTCTTTTCTCCCGCTATCGAGGGAGAAACCCGGCTTGGCTACTTGGCAGACCCTCGTTCACGTTTCGCCCGTTGAGGGCAATGACTCAGTCATGCTCATTCCTTTGCGGAGCCAACGCTGAGGCTCCTCGAAGCCGAAGGTCTCGCCTTTCGCCGCGCGCCTCACGGGCCCATTCCGCACCGCACATCGGACCGTGGTCCCACCGCTCACGGCTCTCTGGGCCTCGTGTGGTGCGTACTCTCCCCGTTCATCGGCAAGTCATAGGTTTTGGTCCCTTTCTTTTCTCTAGAGGATGAGATTTTCCTGCAGGAACCAAGCCTTCTGTGGGGAAATTTTCCTCCCTGGCGACTCAGGGCCAGAGAACGTAGCGTGGAGGTTTAGATGGGAAAGATGGCCCGTGCGCGAGCACAAGCAGGGGAGCAGGAGTTCCCTCTCCCCCGGGGTTTTGTGCGCTTCGCAGAATGGCGGCTCGAGGCAAAATTTACCGACTGGCTCTTGCTTTTCCTTTTGGTTCTGTACTCCTCTGCATGGCTGTTTGCCGGCCTGGGAGCCTTCTTCAACGGCGACCCGGCCTTCCGCTTAGGGCGCCTTGTCCCACGCTTCCCCTTCGGGGTCCAGCTCCTCCTGGTGGGGGCGGGAGTGGTTTTGATCCATGAGCTCCTTCACGTCCTGCTCGCGCTGGTGTTCCGCTCCCGCGTGGCCTTCTCCAGGGGTTGGATTCCCGGGTTCCTTCCTCTCTCTGCCGTTCCCTGTGGCCCATTGAGCCGGGATGGATTCATCTCCGTTCTCCTCCTCTCGCCGGTCCTGGTGATGGTAACCGGGTTGGTCCTGTTGAGCTTCCCGCCTGGGGTACGCACCCTTGCCTGGATCGGGCTCTCTCTGAATGCTGCGATCACCGGGGGAGATGTGTGGCTCACTGTCCGTGCCTTGACATTTCCCGGGGAGAGCCTCATCCGGTTTGCGCGGGGACGCTTCGAGGTATACGCTCCAGGGTCCCTCCGAAAGGAGAAGCGTCCTGGGAGGGCGGAGGCTTGGCGTGCGTGGTTCAGGCTTTTCTCCGCCTCGTTCCTTGTGGCCACAGCTCTCCTCACGCTCCTGACCTTCCTCCTCCAACGGCTAGATGTCTCCATCCCTATGTGGGCGCGTTCCTGGACCTGGGGGATCGCTCTGGAAGCTCTTCCCGATGGGGATCTCGGGTTACACGTGGGTTTCTGGCCTCCGGCGATCCTCGCCGGTGTACTCACTTGGATATGGATGTCCGTGCGGGAGCGGCGCCGAAAGGGAAAATCATAAACGCGGGAACTGTCCGGGGGAAGAAATTTGAGGAAAGTCCGGGGTGAGCTAGGGAGATTGAAGGGGCGTTTCGGGAGCTTCCTCTGCACCACGTGTCGCCTGGAAATAGGGACGGGGAGTGAATCCTCCTATCCGGGCGACGAGGAAGGTGGGGAAGCGCTGCAGGAGAGTATTGTAATCCCGGACGCGCTCGTTGTAGCGGCGCCGCTCCACGGCGACCCTGTTCTCCGTCCCGGCAATTTCATCCATGAGACTCTGGACAGCCTCGCTGGAGCGTAACTCGGGGTAGCGCTCGATTACTGCCAGGAGGCGGCCCAGGCTTGCTTCCAGACGAGCCGCCTCTTGAACACGGGTAGGGGAACCCGGGGGGGTAGCCAGGTAGCGCGTGCGGGCCTGCACAACTGCTTCCACGATGGCGCGTTCTTGGAGGAAGATCCCCCTTGTCGCGGCAACGAGGTTAGGGACGAGGTCTAGTCTCCTCTGGAGGACGTTCTCCAGCTGCGCCCACTGCACTGCTACGGCTTGCTCCGCACGAACCAGCCGGTTGTAGGTGATGCCTCCCCACAGCGCAAAGAGCGCGAGGAGGAGGAAGGAAAAAGCCCAGATCCGCCTCATGATGCGTGAACCATCTCTTGTACCGGTCCCATGGGTCCAATAGTCGCTCGTCGCTCTGAGCTCACCATGAAGTGACGAGAAGTGACACCGCACACGTTGCTTTGCTCCGTGCCTCCCTACGAACCAAATAGGTCTTTCATGCGAGATGGCTCGGTTGTGTCCACAATATCCGGGATCGGTCTTCCTGGAACCCCAGGCCTTTCGGGAAAGTGCTCCCTGAGGATCGCTCCGAACGCCTCTACCCCAGAGCGCAATCCCTCACCGTAGCGGCCTTCCCGGAACCATGGGAGGATTACCTCATCGAGGATGCGCTGCGCGACCTGAGGGGTGATCACGGCCCCAAGGCCGCGTCCCACTTCGATCCGTACGGTTCGCTCGCGGACGGCAACAAGGATGAGGAGGCCGTTGTCCAGGCCTTCTTTCCCGATCCCTACGGCGTCAAAATACGCTCTGGCAAATGCTTCCGGATCTCCGGCCGAAGGGACGATGATGACGCAGACTTCGGCGCTAGTGTGCCGTTCGACCTCCTCGATGGCCTGTCGGAGCTGTGCTTTCTCTTTTGCTGTGAGCAGCCGATGTACACGCACCGTTTTCACCTCTTACCACTGTCACCGTTCACGATGTTACCTGGTATTCCAATTTACCATCGCCCCGTTGCTCCTCCCCCTCCAGAGGCGCCTCCACCGAACCCACCGAAACCTCCCCCTCCGAATCCTCCGCTCCCCCACCCTCCGGGGATCGGACCGATCCACCCTCCAAAAGGCGTGGGTCTCCTCGAGATCAGGAGCTTCTCCCGGTAGCCGCATTGGGGGCAGGTGTAGATGCGGTACCACCTGGCCATCCCAAGGTGGCTAGGAAGCTCCCGCTCCGTAACTTCCAGAACAGTACCGCAACGCGGGCAGCGCCTCCTGGAGGCCCTCTGGGAAAGAATCACCGCGGCAAAGATGGCGATGGCGAAAGCCAAAGCAAGCCAGAATTGACCGGATATGCTCCATCGAACCGGTTTCAGAGGCGTTCCCGGCTGCGTGGAGTTTTCCCCAATCGCGGTGATGATCGCATCCACTGCCTCTATAAGCCCGCGGCCGAACTCCCCCTGGCGGAAGCGGGGGACGATGATCTCCCGGATGATCCTCCCGGCCTCGCTATCAGGAAGGCGGCCCTCTAGGCCGTAGCCCACCTCAATGCGCACCTGCCGCTCGCGCATGGCCACCACCAGGAGGACCCCGTTGTCCTTTCCTTGCTTGCCGACTTTCCACGCCTCCTCCAGGCGGACGGCGAACTCCTCGATGGGGGTCCCTCCCAGGTCCGGGAAGATGGCGATGGCGATCTCATTGGTCGTCTGCTTCTCGTAGGCTTGTAACCTGGATTCCAGCTCCGCGCGGGTGATGGGATCCAGGATGCCAGCAAAGTCGTTCACAAAGCCTGTGGCAGGAGGGAAAGCGGGAGAGGCGGCGGCGTACGCCGCGAGGAGGAGCAGGAACGCTCCGATGATGGGCCACAGGCGGATGTGCCGCATGGGTTATGGTTTGGTCTGCTGCGGGATCGTCAGGTCAATACGTGGCGCGCGCTCCGCCCCAGGCTGAGCCTGGAAGAACGGTCGTTCCCGGAAACCCAAGAAACCTGCTACGAGGTTCGTTGGGAAGGTCTTGACGAGCGTGTTGTACTGGAGGACCGCTTGGTTATACGCACGCCGAGCAAAGGCGATCTCGTTCTCGGTCCCGGCCAGCTCGGCCATGAGGCGCTGGACCGTCTCGCTGGATCTCAAGGTAGGGTAGTTCTCTACGATCACCAAGAGGCGGGCAAGGGCGCCTTCAAGCTGGTTGGCTGCCTCAACGCGTTCAGATGGCGTGCGTGCCCCCGCATACCTCGTCCGCGCCTCGGCGATCTGCCCAAAGATGGCCCTTTCCTGTTGGAGGAAGCCTTTGGTAGCCTCGACAAGGTTGGGGATGAGGTCAAAGCGGCGCTGGTACTGGGTTTCTACGTTGGCCCAGGACTGGTCTACCTGCTGGCTTGCCTGCACCAGCCTGTTGTAGGTGCCCGCGAGGGAGCCTCCTACCACAACGAGCAAGAGGAGAATCACCAGAGCGACGATCACGAGGCCACGCATGGACCTTTCCTCCCCGGAGTTTTTGGCCGACCTCAAGTATACCCTCTTGTAGAGAAGAAGGCAAATACAAGGCGCGTTGCCGGAATACCTCGGCAGATCGTGTCAAAGGATTTGGTTGGGGTTCCTTGCTTCTCTCTGGCGCACCACGAGGGTGCGCAGGCGGTTGATGGCCGCGGCGATCTCCTGGCGGCGAGGGAGGGCGTAGTCGCCAGGATGTCCTCCTTTCCAGGGGGAGATCACCTCCAGGCCGTGGGTTTGGATATCCTCCTCGATGCGGTCCAGGATCTCTCCAAGGGAAGATTCCCCGTCGAAATATCCCTTCTCCAGGGCGTAAACAATGACCTCACCAATGGCTCTTGTCTGGCTCTCATCCACGAGCTGTTCGAGGGCCCAGAGATCGATGACCTCCCTGCCGAATAGCAGCGTGCGCAGGCCCTTCGCCTCTACACGCACGCGCTTTCCCCGGTAGGGGTTGAATCCCTCGGCCAGGGGGACCCGGGCGCGGATGGGGCCTAACCTCTCGGGTCCCTCCGGCACGCGCCGATCCTGCCTCTCGCTGGCGATGCGCTTGGCCTCGGCTGTGACCACCCGCGCGCGGTAGCAGTCCATCATGATCACCACATCGGCCACCTCAAAATAATCCCCAGAGCCTCCCATCACCAGGATGGTGGAAACGCCGTACTCCTCATATAGCCTGCGTACCTGATCGATGAACGGGGTGATGGGTTCTTTTTCCTTCGGAACGAGGCGCTGCATCATCTCGTCGCGGATCATGAAATTGGTCGCGCAGGTATCCTCGTCCATAAGGAGGAGGGAAGTGCCGGCCTCCAGGGCCTCCATAATGTTGGCAGCTTGAGAGGTCGATCCAGAGGCGTTCTCGGTGCAGAATGATGTGGTGTCCTCTCCAAAAGGCAGGTTGGAGATGAACGGGCTGATGTCTACCTTTTCGATGCGCCTCCCGTCTTCCGCGCGGATCTTCACGGCGTCCCGGACGGTGACGACGTACTCCCGGCCATCGCCGGGGATATGCGGGTAGACGGCACGCTGGAGCGCCTGGAGCAGAGTGGACTTCCCGTGGTATCCTCCCCCCACAATGAGGGTGACTCCCCGGGGGATTCCCATCCCGCTGATCTGTCCGCGGTTGGGCGCATGCAGGGTGCACCGGAGCTCCTCGGGGCTTGTAAACCGCACCACCCGAGAGTGCCGGAGGGGTCGATCGCTCACCCCGCTCTCCCTGGGAAGGACGGAGTCGTCCGCAACGAAGGCGACCAGGCCACGTTCGGGGAGCTGCTCACGAAGCGCCTCCTGGTCTTCGACCACGTTGACGTGGCGCTCTGCAGCGCGTGGATCCAAGTTGCGATAGACCAGGGAGGCCTCGACGATCTTGGGGAGCTCCTCGAAGAACATTGCCATAGCTTCCTTCGCCTGGATCCTCCGCCCATCGCCTGGCAGCCCCATGGAGAGGCGTACCTCCACGTAATCTTCATGAACAAGGCAACTTGTGCGCGGAAGGACCTCCTGCCCTCCCACATCCACGGTAATCATCCCGGAACGCCCTGTTCCCCGGTGGCCCTTGACGAACCGGCGGATGGCGCTGTGCACTTGGCGGGTGATGAAGTCCTCCAGGGCCATTTTCCGGACTCGGTTGCTCCAGAGGTGCGGGGGGAACTGGCACTCTGCCATATCCATCCGCACCCGGACCAGGGAGGGCGTGGCGAAGGGGTCCTGTTGTACGTGGTCGATGTACAGGACGAACGTGGGGAACCGGTACTCCCCGGCGATGGTCTTGTACGCGGTGTATCCCTTCCCATCCAGCGTGATCAACTTGTCGCGAAGTCGCTCGCTGGGTAACATCGGATCTTCTCCTCCGTCGATGCAGCAGTAAGGGTAAGGGCTTGCGTTGTCGTGTTCCAGGTCGAATGAAGCCTGGGCGCTTATGGCTTCGAGTAACGGGGGAGGGCTTCATCCAGCTTTCTCCTGAGGTCTTCCACCTCCCTATACCAGATCACGTGGATATGCGGGTTTCCGGCTACGAGCGCAGAGAGGGCGGTGCCCTCCTGGCAGAACGCCAGGATAGGTTTGCCAAACGTGGCAGCGGTGGCCAGCTCGATCCCCACGCCGAGGGAGGGGACCGTGACCTCTGCGACGACAAGATCGCAGGCCACGAGCCAGGACATGTCCCGGTGGTAGATCGCCTCTGGGGTTGGCAGGAGGGAAGCCTCCTTCACCAGCACCTCCGGATCCGCGACATGGGGGGTGAGCACCTCCACCCCGCGTTCCTGGAGCCAGGAGACCATCAGCTGGTAGATGTGCTGGAGCTGGCGTCCTCCCCGGATCGCCCCGGCGAAGTACACCCTGATCCGCCCCTGACTTTCCCGTGGGAGGAGCCCTAGGTGCCTGGCGTAGAGGACAACGAGAGGCTCCGGAGAGGTCTCCTGTACGTCGACGCCGAGGACCTCGAGCTTGCTTTGAAGGCGCTCTGCTGCTTCCTCGACGCTTTCCCCAGCAACCTCCACCTCGCTCATCCATCCCAGGCCATCGATATATTCACGGATCAAGTGGCCCCACCCGGGGATCTCCATCATGGCACACTCCGTCTTCCGGATGGAGAGCCATGGTTCGTAGCCAAGATCGGCGAGAATTCCAACTGCCCGCTCCGCAGGGCCTTCGTACAGGGTGATCTTCCCCTCAGGGTAGGTCGAGCGTTTGAAGGTGAGGTTACCCCTCCTCTGCACCTCCACCTTCGTGAGGAGAACCTCGCTCGTTCTTTTGGGGGAGAACCACTCCCGGATGCGCAGGGTTGTGAGGGTCGTTGGGAGAGACCAATCCCTTCCCCATCGTGCGAGCTCCGCCCCGATTCCTGCGTGTCCGCTGCTGGGTCGGAAATAGTGATCGGTGAAGCGATACTCGTAGAGAACCCTCCCTCCCATCTTCTCGATGCGATCCAGGAAGGTTTTTAGGTCGTGGATGGGGAAGCGCACTTCGCACTCGTACGGGGACGTCATCACGATCACCGGTTGGGATGGTTGCCTCCCACACAGGGTGATGATTCGGGCAAAATGGGGAAAGCCCCTGCAAAAAGTTGGAGGGGCTGGGTTCCCTCGCTGTGGGTTGCTAAAATTGGAAGACCAGTTGAGGAGCCCGGTGAGGAAGGGTGACTTCTGCGGGCGTGGGGAGTGCGATGCGGATGGCAGCCTCAAGCTGGCTATCCCGCCCCGCGTCCAGGTCGGCATCGCTGAGATCAACGGGGATGTCCGGAGTCACTCCCTCTCCCTCTAGGCGTTTTCCCAGGCCTGTGTACATGCGAGCCACGGTCACGCTGAGGGCAGAACCGTCGGAAAGCCGGATGAGGATGCTCGCTTCCACTGCCCCCGCCGTCTTCGTGCCAACCAGGGTCCCCCGGCCGCTCTCCTGGAACGCCGCACTCAGAAGTTCCGCTGCGGACGCACTCCCTTCGTCAATGAGGACAGAGACCCTGGTCCAGGGAGGAATCAGGGGGACCGATCGCGTCCTCACAGTGACTGCGGGCATCTCGCGCTCCCGCATCTGGTAGATGGGAGTCCCCCGGGGGAGGAAGAGCTCCGCTACCCTGGTGAGCTCGTTGAGGAAACCGCCTGGGTTCCCCCTTAGATCCAGGATCATCGCTTCGTCTTGCAAACCTCCAAGCCTGTAGATGGCGTCCTGGATCTGCGCTGCGGTTCCCGGGTTGAACCCATAGATACGGAGATACAGGATCCCCTGCTCGATGCGCTCCGCCCGCACGGCGGGCAGGCGAATGGGGGAGCGCGTGATCGGGATCACGAGAGGCTCCGGGACCCCTGCCCTCTGGATGGAGAGTATGACAGTTGTCCCAGTGGGTCCCCGGATGAGGGTTGAGATCTGGCTGATGGTCATCCCGCTCGTGGGCCTGCCATCGACCATCACGATCCTGTCCAGTGGACGCACCCCAGCGGCCTCCGCCGGTCCTCCAGGGATCACCTCCCGGACATAGAACTTTCCCCCTCGCTCCATGAGGATGATACCAACCCCGCTGAACGCCGGCTCTCCCCTTTGTTGCCGGAGGCGCTCCTGGTACTGCTCGGGGCCGAGGAAGGCGGTGTGGGAGTCGTGGAGGGATTCGGTCATCGCCCGGATAGCGGCATAAGCAAGCTCACGCGCAGGCCCCTGGTATTGTGTAGACGCGGTGGTGAAGGTAGCAAGAAAGACTTGGCGCGCCTCACCCTCAGGGAGGCCTGGAGGGAGGGCCGCCAGGGAATCGACAGGAAGTCCTGCTCCAGAGAGCACCCGACGGATCCCGCCGATGGCGGCGTTCAAGAGCGTGATCGGATCAAGGGGGTCTACGTAATGCTCCCGCAGCACCGTGAGGGCTTGGAGCACAAGCTCAGCATCGCTTGCTTGCGAGGCGAGGGGAGTAACCGAGGCGGCAAGGATCGCCAGGACAAGGAGGAAGATACCGATCGCCCGGTAGCTATGTCTCATCATAGGTTCACGTTTGCCCCTCACCGTTAACTCCCTCCCACTATTTCAGTGCCCGTTACAGGTTCTCAGCAAAATCTTACTTAGATCGGAGGCCTGAACGGGAACAGGCGGATGATCCAAGTGTTCAACTGGTAAATCACATCGAACGCCATGGCCAATCCCATGACGAGAAGGAACACCCCGCTCGCCGCCGTTACGTACCTGCTGTACCGTCGTGCCCACCCCAGGAAGTCAATAGAGAGGGTGAGGAGGAGGGCTGTCAGCAGGAACGGGATTCCTAGGCCCATGGCGTAACTGAACAAGAGGATCGATCCCTGCCTCACCGTGTTCAGGGTCGCTGCCATAGTCAGAACAGCCGTGAGGACAGGGCCCACGCAAGGGATCCAGGCGAAGCCAAAGGCCATCCCCACAGGGATGGCTCCTATGAGTCCAAAGGGCTGGTGGGAGAGGTGAAGCCTGCGTTCGCGATAAATTAAGGGCGCCTTGATCACGCCCAGCACCATAAGGCCCAAGAGGATAATGAGGATGCCCCCAATCCTCCCGAGGAGGGAACGGTTGGAGATGATGAAGCTCCCCACAAGCGAGGCGGATGCACCCATGGCCGTGAAGACCAGGGAGAACCCCAAGACAAACAAGAGGCTGGCTAGGAGTACCCTTGGGACTACTTTGCCTCCCCCGATCTGTAACTCCTGGAGGGAGACCCCAGAGACGAAAGAGATATAGCCGGGGATGAGGGGGAGGACACAAGGGGATATAAACCCAAGGATCCCCGCGGCAAAGGCAATCAAGATGTTGACCTCAGTCACCGCTCTCCCCTTATCTGGATAACGTCTCCCGGTCTGCGCGTATTCCCTTCACCCGGATCTCCTGGTCAACTGCCGCTCCAAGCTCCCTGGCCGCGTCTCCCTGGTTGATCGCGATCTCAAGAAAGCCGTCGCTCCCGATCGCCGCGAGAAATTGGCCGGGTGGTACGAACCCGTAGGAGGGGGCGAAGGTCACCTCGATGGACCACTTCCTTGATTCTACCACAATGAGATCTCCGTGGTTCCACACTCCTTGGACCATCTCCCCAGGGATGTTGGTAACCAAGTTCCCGAACGGATCAATGTACACGACCCTCCCCAAGAAAGACCCATCCTCCCAAACTCCCCTCCCGAAGTCAAGGTCCACATACTCTTCCACTCTTTCCCCGATCTCCCCGGGAGGGACACCACGCGCTAGGTGGGCACCGACGGGTGCGAAGATATCCCTGCCGTGGAAGGTGGGGGAGACGTGAGAGTGGAAGTAGGCGGGGTTCTGGATGCGGTACACAGTGATCTTCCCCAATCTGTGCGCGGCGGGGAGGAGGAGGCCGTTGTCCGGACCCACGAAGAACTGCCCTCCTGCGGTGACGATGAGCCCCGCCCTGGCCGTGCCAACCCCTGGGTCCACGACGGCCACGTGGACTGTTCCCACCGGAAAGTACGGCACCACCGCAAACAGGAGGTATGCACCTTCCCGAACGTCGTGGCGCCGGACGTCGTGGGAGATGTCGAGAAAGGTGGCCTGGCAAATCGCGCTGGCGACGGCCTTCATGGCAGCAGGGTATGGGCTCCGGCTTCCGAAATCTGAGAGAAAAGTGATGATCGCCATGGGACGCTCAAGGGTGCTCAGTGCTGGCAGTTTGGACAGTAGTACGACGGCCTCCCGCCCAGGCGGGTATGCACGATCCTTTTCCCACACCGTGGGCAAGGTTGATTCTCCCGGTTGTAGACGGCAAGGGGATATCTGCCGAAGTTTCCCAGAGCATCCTGGAACTCTGGCTCCCCTCCGAGCTCCACAGCCTTCTTCAGTACCTCGCGTGTTGCCTTGAAGAGCTTCTCTACCTCCTCTTCGGAGAGGGAGTCGGCTTTCCGTTGGGGGAGGATCCCGGCTGCGTGCAAGATTTCATGAGCCCAGAGGTTCCCGATGCCTGCAATGCGGGTCTGATCGCTCAAGACGTTCTTGATATTCCCCCGTCCCTGCACCAAGCTCCGGAAGCGAGGAAGTGTGAGCGCGGTGGAGAGGGGCTCGAGGCCCATTTCCGCCAGGAAGTCAACCCTCTCCAGCTCCGCAGTCCTGACCAGGTCCAAGGTGCTGAGCTGGAGCTCTCGGAACTCCATGCCCGAGCCGTCTTTGAAATACACCATGGCTGTGGTGGCGGAGTCCGTCCTGGGATTGGAAGGATGGTAGCGTACCCACCCCCACAACTTAAAATGGAAGATGAGGGTCCACTCCTGGTCAAATCCGATGAGGAGCGCCTTCCCTCTTCTGTCCACCCCTGAGATCTTGCGCCCTTCCAGGATCCTGTGGAACTCCTTCGGAGAGTGCGTGCGCAGGGCAACAGGGCGCAAGACTTCGGCGCGGGCGACGACTTTGCCCAAGACGGTCTTTTCTAGGCTTCGCTTGGCTGCCTCGACCTCTGGAAGCTCAGGCATTTCCACGTCCTGGTTTCCATGGCCCCCAGGAAAATTCCTGCAGGCCTTCCTGTGAACTCCGTCTCCCGACGACTTGGAGGCTTCCTGGAGTCACATCTGGCGTGCCGTGAGGTCTACGTTAGCCCTCCACCTCACGCTCGAACATCAGGAAAGAGTAGTCGAGGTTTTCGGCCTTGATCCCCATGTGCTTCAGCATGGCCATGACCTGGGCGCGATGGTGAACCTCATGACACACGAGCTGGGCTGCAATTCCGCCAGCTGTCGTGCGTACTGTGACCACTTTCCCTCCTTCCGTCTGAGTTTTGTACTCGATGGATCTGGACCAGTCCTGGATATCGGCCAGGACGCGCCGGGTCTTCTCCGCCTGGTCGCGCCAGGCCTTCCAGAGGGAAGCCGGATCGGGGAGCCGGTCTTCGGTAAACGGGCGCTCCTGGGGTGGGGGAACCGGCTCGCCTACGATACGATGGGCGTAGGCGAATTCTGCAGATGCCATATGCAAAAGGGTGGCCCGGATACTGCCGAGTCCGAAGGGGAAGCTCCTGGTATACTGTTCCAGGGAAAGGGGAAGGACCCAGCCGAACAGGCGCTCCCTCGCCTTCTCCAAGTACGCATAGAGCGGAACGGGTTCCATCTCTTCACCTCCTTTAGGGTCATTTTACCACGACCCCGGATTTCCCACATCCTTGTCAAGATTCTTGACAATGCTATTGTTAAGTATTATACTTGGTGGTGCACAGAGCAAGGGCCCTCCTGGGGGCCCGAAACCTGTGGAAAGGAGGGATGGACATGTCCCTGCTGCGCTGGGATCCATTCGAGGAGCTTGAAGAGCTCCGAGAGAGCGTGGACCGGTTGTTTGAGGACTTCTTCGGGAGGCGGCCGCTTCGCCGGGTGAGGGCGGAGAGGTGGCAGCCTGCCATTGATCTCTACGAGACGGACCGGGAGGTGGTCGTCAGGGCGGAGCTCCCTGGGATCGACCCGAAGGATGTGGACATCTCCATCAGCGGGAATGTCCTCTCGCTGAAGGGGGAGTCCAAGCTGGAGCGGGAGGTGAACGAAAAGGACTACTATCGGCGGGAGCTGCGCTACGGCGCCTTCAGCCGGTCCATCACCCTCCCCGTTGACGTGAAGGCCGAAGGGGCTAAGGCTACCTTCCGCCACGGGATCCTGGAGGTACGCATCCCCAAGGCCGAAGAGGCCCTCCCGAAGACCATCAAGATCGAGGTTAAGGAGTGACCCGGTTTTTCGCCGGTCAGGCGTTGGGGGCATGGCGGGCGCCATGCCCCCAACGCCTATTTGCATCAGGAACGGTGACAGGACGCAATCTGAGCCATCCAAGAGGGATTCTATAAAAGGGAAAAGAAATACCCATGGGGCACCCCATCTGGAGACCAGAAGGACGAGGGGTAGGGGGCATAGGTCGTGGAGAGGAAGGCGATCGTTCTCGCCGCAGGCGAAGGCAAGCGCATGCGCTCGCCTCTGCCCAAGGTCCTGCACCCGCTGTGCGGGCGGCCGATGGTAGGCTACGTCCTGGATGCCCTGGAAGGGGTGGGGATCCCCAACCCCATTGTCGTCGTGGGCCATGGCGCCAACTTAGTGAAGGAAGCCATCGGTGAGAGGGGCACATTTGTAGAACAGCCACAGCCTCTTGGGACTGGCCACGCCGTGCAAGTGGCCTCCTCCTTACTGGAGGGGTTTTCCGGCACTGTCCTCGTGCTCTACGGGGATGTCCCTCTCGTGACGGCGGCGACATTAGAGGAGCTTGCCTCCCGCCACGAGGAATTACGAGCGGCGGCGACCATCGCGGTGAGTGTCGTGGAGGACCCAACTGGGTATGGGCGTGTCATCCGGGGGAGAGACGGCCGCGTGGAGCGTATTGTCGAGGAGGGCGACTGTACCCCGGAGGAGCGGCGGATCCGCGAGATCAACGCTGGGATCTATGCGTTCTCAGCCCAAGAGTTGCTGGAAGCTCTCCCGCACCTCCAGCGGGATAACGTCCAGGGTGAGTACTACCTCACAGATGCTGTTTCCTGGCTGATCCGCCACGGCCGTCTCGTGGCGAGCATAGAGGTGAACGCCCAGGAGGCACTTGGGGTGAACTCACGGCGGGAGCTAAGTCGCGCTGAGGAGGTCATGCGTCAGAGGATCCTGGATCGCCTCATGGACCAAGGGGTAACCGTGGTCGACCCAAGGACCACTTATGTGCACGCGACTGCCGTAGTGGGAGAGGAGACCATCCTCCATCCCTTCACGGTGATTGAGGGCGACACGACCATTGGCCGTGCGTGCGTCATCGGTCCATTCGCCCACCTCCGTGGAGCTCGGATCGCGGACCGGGTACGCATCCTTTCCTCCACCGTCGAAGAGAGCGAAATCGGCGAGGGGACCACCATCGGGCCCTATGCCCACCTGAGGCCCGGGAATGTCATCGGGCGGTTTGTGGAGATCGGGAACTATGCGGAGATGAAAAATGCCCGGGTAGGGGACTACACGAAGGTCCACCACATGAGTTATCTTGGAGATGCCACCGTGGGGAGCCGAGTGAACATCGGGGCAGGGACCATCACCTGCAACTTCGACGGGAAGCGCAAGCACCCCACCACTATTGAGGAAGGCGCGTTCATTGGGAGCGATACGATGCTCATCGCGCCGGTGCGCGTGGGGAAGGGCGCGATGACTGGCGCAGGGTCCGTGGTGAACAAGGACGTCCCTCCGCGCGGGGTGGCAGTAGGGGTACCGGCGAGAGTGATCCGGTACCTCCCAGAGGAAGAGAGCTAACGGGAGGACTCATACATCCAGAGATGCCGTACTCCTCGAACCGTCTGTGTGTCCTCAGCGGCACGTCGAACCCCGGGCTCGCACGGGAAGTTGCCGAGATCTTGGAGGTCGAGCTGGGGAAGATCAACATCTTCCGGTACGCAGACGGGGAGGTGGGCGTGCGGATTGAGGAGAGTGTCCGCGGCGCAGATGCCTTCGTCATCCAGTCCACCTGCCCCCCTGTGAACGAAAACCTGATCGAGCTGCTCGTGATCATCGATGCCCTCAAGCGGGCCTCGGCGGCGCGGATCACAGCGGTGATTCCCTATTTTGGATACGCTCGCCAGGACCGGAAGACGAAGCCCCGGGAACCGATCTCCGCCAAGCTCGTGGCCAACCTCCTCACCACCGCGGGGGCTGATCGGATCCTCACAGTGGACCTCCATGCCGGGCAGCTCTGGGGATTCTTCGATATCCCCCTCGATCACCTGCCCTCGCGGATGATCCTGGGGGATTACTTCTTGCGGAAAGGTTTGGAAAACGTCGTCGTGGTGTCGCCGGATATCGGCGGAGTTAAGAGGGCGAGGGAGTTCGCGAGCCAGATCAGGGCCCCCCTTGCCATTGTGGACAAGCGCCGTGACCGACCCAACCACGTCTCGGAGGTCGTCCACGTGATTGGAAAGGTTTACAGGAAGACGGCGATTCTTGTGGACGACATTGTGGATACGGCAGGGACGCTAGTGATGGCCGCAGAGGCACTCATCAAGCGCGGGGTCCGGGAGGTCTACGCCTGCTGTACCCACGCGATCCTCTCAGGTCCCGCCATCGAGCGTATCTCCGAGGGGCCGATCCAGGAACTTGTGGTGACCAATACCGTCCCCGTCCCGCCGGAGAAGCGCATCGAAAAGATCACAGTCCTCTCTGTGGCCGGGATA
>JAUQQG010000096.1 GCA_030550015.1 bacterium
GCAGTGTTGTATGAGTTTTGACTCTCCAGGAGGTCCTGTGTTGAGCTTGCGAGGACTCTTGGGCAGGGATGCGTAGGCTACCGGGTGATGATTCGAGCAGGCCGGTTCACCGGAACGACGCACACCCAGACCGGGCCTGGTTGTAGGCGCAGCGGATCGCCCGTGGCATCGCTGAATTTGGTGCGTGCTCCAGGATTTGACCGGCGCCACGTTCCCTCTATCCTGCGTCCAGCCGTAAACACCATCAACCGACCGCTCCCGACGAGATCGAGCCGGCTGGTGAGGATCGGCCCCTCGTATACCTGCCACCATCGTACGTACTGGATGATCACTGATCCAACCACAATCGGTTGGCCTGTGAGGGAATCTACTGCTAAGCTGCCACCGATGAACCGTTGATAGCGACGTGTTTCAGGATTGTAGACGAACCGCACGTCGTAGCCTCGACCGTACGGGATTTCGATTGTGGTCGGTTGCGTAGTAGGTTCTACCTCCTCGACCTTCCAAGGCGGCAGCACGGGCGATGTAGGATGACGGTGTGCCTGTCGCAGCTTCGGGATCGAGGTATAGAGGTTGTGCGGCATGCGGCGGCTCCGGTCGCGCCAAAAGGGCTGTGGTTGCCAGAACTCGTTGATCACCGGCGCTTTAGTCCGGCGGATCGTACGAAGTGCGCTGGTACTCCCCCCGGAGTGCGCGACCGAAGCATGATAGTCATGGGCAATCTCCAGCATGTACGTGCGCAGGCTGCGGACGGGACCAACCACCGCGGGTGCGCTGTCGCAGTAAAACGCCAGCAGTCGGGTAATCTGCCCTTCGGTAGGTAACTCATAGACGATGGAGGCTTCACCGATCCCCGACTGGGGACGGGCCGGGATGCTATTGTCCACCACCACCGCAAGCCAGGAGCACGGCCGCTGGATCGGTTTCTGGGGCTGTGGGCGGGGAGGTGGGGCAGAGGGGGAAGGCGTCTGGGGTGACATGCTGATCTGAGGCCGTGAAACTTCTTGTGGTTTGCGGGCGCATCCGGCTACGAGCAGAACCACCGCCGCGAGAACGAACGCTCTATAAGCAGAAGTACGCAAAGATCCGCACCAGGCCTGCATAGATCAAGATGGTCGGCCACAGCCGCCAGACCACGTCCCAGTTTATGTTCCCATATCCTAGGTTATCCAGCAGCAGGAGTGCCCCGACCTGCGCTTATTCGGCTCGCCGCCGCAGCAGGAGAGCCAGACCGATGAGGATCAGGATGGCCGGCCACCAGCGGCCGATGGTCCCGAGAATTCCTGCCTGGCCCGCAGCCAGAAGAAGGCCGATCAGGCTCAGGACTCCACCTGGGATCAGAGGCCACCATCCCCATTGGGTACGCCGTACAGCAAGGTCAATCACGGTGATACTGAGGAAACCAAGCCCCAGTCCAAGGAGCACCGGTGCACCACCCCGGTCCATCCGCGCCTCATAGATGATGCCAATTCCCAACCCGGTCATGATGCCGCCAGGCACCAGAAACCCGTAGTTGCGGGTGAAGGCGTAGGCGACGAGGAAAGCAACCCCGATGGAAGCTACGACACCTTCTCCGCCTATCCCGGTCTGTTGCGCAACCAGGAAGATGATGCCTAGGACGATCAACACGATCCCCGAAACCACTCGTCTTTGGTTCATCTTGTTCCCTCCTAACTGGAATGTTTCTTGACAAACAGGTCCAGCCCCTTTGTGTTCTAAAACCTCCATCTTTGTTCCCCCATCACAGGAATGGGGAGGGTTCGGGAGGGGACCTGGCAGAGAGGGAGGGCGTGAGGAAAGTGTGGCCGTGTCCTCATTCCTCAGCTAGGTATACCGAACCACCTGGCTCCTAGGGAAATAGCCAGGCGCAGGACCTCACGCCTCGGCTTCTACGACCTCTACATCACGGCGAACCAGAGTACGCAGGTCACGCACAACCTGCTCTGGCCGCCGATCTCCCACCATCACCCAGAGGAATGACGGCGCGAAGGGGTGGCGCAGATCTTTCTCGATCAGCACAACACGATGCTGCTTTGGGAGCAGCCGTCTTAACTCGTTCGCTGCTACAAGACCACCGAGACCACCGCCGAGAAAGAATAGCGATGACCTTTCCCTCCACAGTTGGCCCACCCTCAAAGATCCAAGATCACCTCAAAACGCACAACCCCTTTGCTGAGCTAGGTGAGAACTTCCGGTAGCTTGCATTGAGAGAAAGCCTCCTCCGAGACACCAAGAAGCCTGAGGGCGTTGGTTCGATAGAGCTTCGCCAGGACATCGGAAGGGAGGCTGAGGCCTCGGATCACCGGCGTCCCATCAAAGTCAGGATCGATGGACATTCCAGGTCCGTTTCCCATAGAACACGATGCGTCCAGTAGCGCGCTGTGTAACGCACCAACGGGGCATCGGCGGTAACCACTTGGTCTGTGCCGAACAGGATACGGTCGGCGTTACGGCAGATAAACGCCCGGGCAGCTTCCCGCTGCCTTCCCAGCTCCCGTACCATCCAGCGCGTTGAGCTGGTATCCAGGTAGAGGTTGGGGTGGCGGTCGAGAAGCTCCTGGAGATGATCCAGGTGTTCGGGATCTCCAGCCATATGGGCGGCGATCACCCGTAGGCGGCGGTGACGTTCTAACACCGTTTCGAGTTGGGGGTACTGCTCTTCTTTTGTGCCGTAAAGTTCTCGATCGGTGTATACCCTTCGGAACCACACGTCAGGGTCGGCAACGTGCACAAGGGCAATCAGGCCTCTGACTTCCATACTCTCAAAAATCAGGGTTAACCTGGCGTCATCCAGACGAAGGCGCTTCTGTGCGCAGAATTCCGACGAAAACCAAAACTTCACGATCCGGACACCGAGTGCTTGAGCCCGGGCCAGGCGCCAGAGGTTATCCGCGATGAAGCGTTCCGGGTCTTCTAGATGATCATAGTTCAGGTGCGGCGCTACGCTCACACATCCCGACCAGCTGTTGCGGACTGCATCAGCTGCTACAGGCTCCCGGGAGATGGCGACAAGGAACTTCCGCTGGGGCCTCCGCTCTGGATGGGTGTGTACGTCAAAAGGTCACTTGTCTCTCCGTCGAAAGAGGAGGATTGCGAAAACCTGCACCTGTCCGGATCGACCACAAAGGACAGCGTCTCCCATCAGGAAGATCCGGATGCTCACGCCTTCCGACTTGGCCAGCGAGATCGCAAGCCTCAGGCTGTTGTACACCCGCTCGTTTCCATAGGGCGGGTCGTTCAAGATAAAGAGGTACTTTACATCCATGGCGCCCCTGCCCCGCGATCTGAGACTCAAGCCTTTCCACCAGTTTCCACAGGAAATCCGGCTTCCCGCCATTCTGGAAAGCCACTGTCCATGCGCCGGGCCCGAAAACCCTGCTGATGAAGGAGCTCCAACGCTTCCACGGCCAGCACGCAATAAGGACCCCGACAGTACGCCACAATCTCCGCGTCCTTCGGCAGCTCCGCCAGGCGCCTGCGCAGTCTAGACAGAGGAATTGAACGCGCACCTGGGATATGCCCAGCGGCCTATTGCTCGATCGAAGCGAAGGGATAACCTCAAGAGCCTGTGGCAGGTGGAGCGAGCCTTGCGAGGACTGAAGAGCTATCTGGAGGCTAGAGCCAATGTATCAGTGGGCGAAGCGGCGTCTGCGGGGCCATATGTTTGTTTGCTTCTTGGCTTTGGTCTTCGAAACGGTGCTCGCAAGAAGGTGGAGGTGCAAGATGCGCTTTGTAGATCTCCTGTCCAACCTCCAGTTAGCGGGGCGCAGTCAGCCGATCCTGTGCGGAACGAGGGAAAGGTTCCTGCACTAACTCGAGGAATCCTGCACGTTGAGCATTCCCTTCATCCCTGCATCCTTGTGCCCTGGAAGGGTGCACAGGACAGTGTAGAGTCCTGGTCGGAGGGCCACACGGAGCTCCTCCTGCTTCCCCGGAGGGATGACGGCGATTCTCGCTACACTCTTGGCCGCCGCGTCCTCAATGGCGAAATCGTGCTCGATGGCCCCCGTATTCCGCACGACGAAAAGGACCTCCCCGGGCTTCACAGCGATTTCCTTTGGGACAATCTCGAACTCCCGTACAACAACCTCTACGACCTTCGGCTTCCCCGGCGGAGCTGTCGCTCCAGGGGAGGTGAAACCAACGGCACAGAGCAAGTTCAGGGAAAGGAGGATATACAGGAGACGACGCCGCATCGCTCCCTCACTTTACGGTGATGGGATGTCCCACGACCGCGTTGTAGAGATAGCCCTGCTCGTTGAAGGGGACCCGGAAAGGTTGAGTGTTGCCCTTCTCGTCCGTTGCGCGCACACGGATGGCGTAGAACCCCGGCTTCGCGTCCCACAAGAAGTCCCACCTGGCCCATGTGCGAGCTGCGTTGGGATCACGAATCGTTGCCAGCTGCCAAGTGGCACCGTGGTCCAGACTGACCTCGACCTTCACAATCTTTCCGAAGGGAGACCAGGAGCGCCCCCGCACCAAGCGGCGGCCGGCAGGGATCTCCCCGTCCCAGGGAAGTTCAAGCGCGCTCTTGATATTCTGATAAGTGAGGATGGGTCCCTTCGCAGGAGGCTGTGATTTGTAATCCGGCCCGATGAGCACGTAGCTGTCCGTATTCCAGGGGGAGTACAATGGCTGCTCAGAGACCTCAATACGCCCCACCCACTTGATGTTGGAAACGCCAATCCAGCCAGGGACAAGGATCCGCACAGGGAACCCGTGGTCTGGAGGAAGGATCTGGCCATTCATGGCAAAGACGACCAGGGTATCTGGCTCCAGAGCTTTTGCGACCGACATGGGGCGACGCACGCGGAGGTCATCAAGACCTTCCGGCATGACGTCCCTGGCTGTGCGCTTTAACCCTGCACGTTCCAACAGTTCCCGGAGCGGAACGCCAGTCCATTCGGCGACGCCAATCGCCCCGAGTTTCCACTGCGTGCCAGACGCTCTCTTCCCGTATGCGCGCTCGAAGAAACTTCGACCGTTGCCTGCGCACTCCACATAGCGGACCACGGAGACCGCAGGCATGTTGAGGATGTCGTCGTAGGTGAATTCGAGAGGCTGGGAGACGCCAGTTCCTTCCACTCTGAGACGCCATGTGCTCACGTCAATCCGTGGCGTCCGGGTATGGTTCCGCACGAAAAAGAGCTCGTTGGGGACCACGTACCCCCGGTTGGTCATGACTTCCCATCGCATCTCCTTGTTGCTCCCGAAGTCGTAGAAGAGATCAGGGGGCGTGGGCTTGACGACAAGTTCTGAAGGAGCAGGGGCAGCGGTGCCAGGCCGAGGCTTCTGGAGGAGACTTCCTCCCGCCGCTGTGATCGCTCCCGCAGCCAATAGGCCAAGGAAGCGGCGGCGGGAAATCCCAAGTTCCCTTGCCTTCTTCCAGATCCACTCGTCGGTACGGGTCAAGAAATAGGTCTGCTCATCCTTCAGGTCGCTCCCTTCCATCAAGACACCCCTCCTTATGATGGAGTTGGAAGGCTCTTACGTCATCCCGGCACGGTGGAAGCTCCAGCGACAAACACGTTTAGGCACTACCGCGTTCATGGTACAGGTACTTGCTACACTCTACCTCATATCCCGATACGAGGGTCCTTGCAACCCTCATGAGGGGGAGGACGGATCCCCCGATTGGGGGATGGCGTAAAGCACCATCCTGGACATCCAGCCCTTGGAGGCTATCTGTGTTCGGGTGAAAATCAAGCTAGAAGTTCCGCGCTAACTGAAAAGTAGCTGCCATCGGCCGAGCCCGTCTTGGGCAGGGAGGACGTTGAGTAGGGAGGGGAAGAGGGGAAACCAGTGAACTCTCAAGAATGCGTTGATACTCCCACGGCTTTAGCCATGGGAGTGTCAACCCGTGGGCTCACCTCTAGGGTTGGCCTTCGATATGAGGACAGATGACCGCCGTGATCCTCCTCTGATTCGCTTGCTCCTCCCATTCGGCCAAGAGTTGCTTGAGCCTCTTCCTAAACGCGACTAGATCTTTGATCCGCTGATCGAGTTCGGCGATCTTTCGCTTAAGCAGACTCTGGACGTGGACACAGGGCACGTGGCCTTGTTGGCGGATCGCAATAATCTCCTTGATCTCGGAAAGCGTGAACCCTAACGCTCGTGCCTTCCTGATGAACCGGAGCACCTCAATGACTTCCTTCGAGTAGAGCCGGTACCGGTTCTCCCCCCGTTGGGGCTTGGGTAAGAGCCCGATCGCTTCGTAGTAGCGGATCGTCTTCGGGTTCACCCCTGCCCGCTCGGCCACCTGACCGATGAAGAATCCATTCCTAGTCATCGGAAGCCTCCTTATGAAAAAGGGGGAGCACAACCTGAAAAGGCGGCTCCCCACATGCCGTTATAGCTCTTCTAAAATCCCCTTCCTCACATACCACAGGAGGGTGTTCCACGCCTCTTTGGGAAGGGTGATCTTCTCGTTTCTTCTCGTTTCTCTCCCCGATCCGGACAGCCACAGGCCTCCCCTCATGGTAGAGAACCTCCACCTCTGGGCAGGCTCCGCATTCAGGACAGAGGGAGAATTTTTGCTTCACCTCCACAGCCATCACCTCCTTCCTTAATGAGAATATAAACCTTCCAGTGAACTGGAAAGTCAAGATTTCTTTAGCAGAATGTCCACACCTTTTGAGTTTACCTCCATCTTTGAAAGGCTTACCCTTCTGCTGTTTGCGCGGCTTTCGAAGTACTCCAGCAAAAATACTTTGACTTTTATCGGAGCCGCTCTACCCTCTTAAGGAAAATTTAACAGGCCCATAACTTTTGGATAACCAATGTTGGCTGTGTTTTTGCTACTTAGTTCTCGGTGAAAAAGTCCGATTTTTTACAATCCGTATGTGGGCAGGTCAGGTTCTATGATGAGCAGGGGATCTCTCCATCACCTTCCTTTATGCTGCGGACCTACTGAGGGCAGCCAGCCGGTTGATGTCGTAGGCGAAGATCCCCCACCCGAAGTGGATGCGTGCACCATCATGTCCCCTCATCTGGCTGTGCAGCCACGCGTACTTGCGGCTTCCCAGGCTGATGGTAGCTTCCTGTCCTGCCCTCCAGCGCTGCAGCCTCCTGAACCACCTTTGGTACTCGTAGTCCCTGCGGGGAGGGCTGCGACGACCTCGATAGGGAAGGCTGATCCTTTGGACTGCCCGTTCCTCCAGGTAGGCCTCGTTGGCCTTGCTGGTCAATCCGCGATCGGTAGCCACTGCCCAGGGGACCTTCCCAATCACCCGCACATGCTCTTCAAATGCCGGAATGAGCAGGGTGCTATCGGCGGGGTTGCCTTAAAAGACTCCGAAATGGGTGATGATCCGCTCCTCGGTCTCGGTGAGCACCGCTTTGTAGCCAAATTCTGTCTTCCGGTTGGCCTTGCCCCGGCAGATGGGCCTCGCTCTCTGGATCAAACAGGCTAACGATCCTGTCAGGGATCGACCGGACCCCCGCGAGATCGAGCACCGTCTGGGCCATGACGCGGGTGACCAAGTTCAAAGTATGGTGCAGTTCCTGCCACAGTTGCTTCCCCGCATCCGCAGCACATCCCCGTATCTTTTCTACCCTGGCCCTGCTCTCCAGAAGGATGCGCTCGGCCTGGTAGACGACCTGCTTGGTGATGTCCAGTGCGCGCATAGTCTGCTGTCGGAGGGCTTCCCGAGCCTCCCTGGCCTTCCCTCGCAGCGCATACCCTACTGCCCGCACCACCTTCTTGATTGTACGTGTCCGATCCCGGAACTTTGTTTGCGCCCCTACCCCTACCTCCTGCAGGCGCTTCACAATCCGCGTGACCATGCGTACGCCATCTGCAAGCAGCCCGATGTCCGTGGGATGTTTGATGGGGGATTGGACCACGGTGGCATCTACCCGTACCTTGCGACCCCGGATCAGCTTCTCCTCTATGCCCTTTTGAACCAACAGGTCAAGCAATGCTTTTATGACCTCAGGTCCAAATCTGCGCGTCAGCTTGATCAGGGTCGATCGATCTGGCACTTCCCTGTCCAGGGGGATGCGGCAGAAGATACGCCAGGCGATGCTACTAGAGACCTCCTTGACCAGGGTCTCGTAGCTCAGCTTGCGGCTGTGCTTCAAATACATCATCCGGATATAGGTCTGGTCAAGGAATCGTTGGGCGGCCCACCGATGTAGAGAACTGCTCCCGAAAGGGGGCAAAGAACCGCTCATCATCCAACAGGGAATCGACAGTGGCCAGGTCCTCAGGGAGGGTGCGCACCTCAGGGGGGAGGATCTCGTACCACAACGACTCCTGCGGATCCCTCAGGCGGAGCATCCTCTCACCCCTCCGCAGGAGTTTGAATGTGTATGGCGAATCACTTGCATCGGAGTTCCCTCCCTGGCGGTTCGGATAGATGTGCTTGTGCACACACCAGTTCGATTCGCCACGGGAATGGGAACTCCTGCTATTTTGCCGGCGAATTGGAGATGCGATCATGAATTGATGCAGGTTTCCGGCTCCATTTTTCACCGAGAACCACTTAACGCCGGGCCCAGGATCATCCTCGCACCCCTGTTCGTAATCTGGTTCGGGATCGGCATCGCTTCCAAGATCGCCCTCAGCTTCCTCCTGGTGACGGTGGTTTATATTCTTTGCTGTGTACTCCGGGATCCGGGAGATCGATCCCGGCTGATAGATCGGGTTCGCGCACTTGGTGGAGGGAGGGTTGATCTTCTCCGCGAGGTTTCCATTCCCTCCTTGGCCGCCTGGCTACTGGGAGGTCTCAAGGGGGCTACCGGCTTTGCTTTTACCGGAGCCATCGTGGGTGAGTTCGTGGCGTCGAGCCGCGGGTTGGGTTACCTGCTCTCCTTTGCCCACAGCACCTACAACGCTGCCCTGACCATCGCCCTGATCGTCCTCGTGTCGCGGTCATGCTGGGGATCTTTGCGGCGTTCGAACGCCTGGAGCGGCGGATCTTCCGGTGGAAACCCGCACAGCACCAAAAGGAACCCGTGAGTCTCAGGGATCTCCTTGCCCGCAGACGCCATACACGGGTTCCAGGGGAAAGGTCACAGGTCCCAGGGAGTAGCCAACCGAGGCCTGATCCCTGAGACCTATGCACCCCGGCAAAAGTCTTGGACTTTTGCCGGGGGTCCCTCTTGAAATACCGGGGTTCGTTAAACCATCAGATCTCCAGCGGATGCCCCATCCGGCGAAGGGCGGATGGACGGGTGGGCGAATCCATGCCACAATATAGGCAGAACCGAACCCTCTGTCCGTGTATGTTTACGAACAAGCGAAACCTGCGTCTCCTGACAACCTGGGGGCCGGCGCTGTTCATTGCTATCTTTGAATATATCCGGCACAGCTCTCCAGTGGATCACTACCTTCCTGTCTGGGCTTCTAGCCTGATGGTCCTGTTTGCCATGCTTGTGGGGGCCCACATATTTTCTTCCCTTGTCTTTGGGATCATCGATCGCATGGAGGAAGAGCTCGTTGCCCGCAACAAGGAGCTGGCAGCTCGAAATGCGCTCACCCAGGCCCTCTACCAGATTGGCACGGAGATTTCCGCCAAGCTGGACCTGGATCACGTGATCCGGACCGTGGTGGTCAGCACGCACCGGCTTCTCAACAGCGACGTCACTGCTCTCGGGCTTCTTGATGAGCACCAAGAGATCACCTGGCGACTTCTGGTCGACAATTCCCGTAATCTTTCGTACGTCCGTCTTCCCATAGAACCTTCATGGATCCCCTGCTTTGGGGGGGACGGCCAGGTTCTGAGGTTCACCGATCCCCATGCGGACGTTTGGAAAATGTTTCCCGCTCCTGAGATGAAGGAGATTTTCGCCATCCCCCTGTGTACTGGATCCAAGGTGATAGGGATCCTCATGGCAGGGAGCCGCCGCCCGAATGGCTTTGACCGGGAGGCGGAGACAGTCCTGAGCAGCTTGGCCAACCAGGCAGCGATCGCCATTGAGAACGCCCGGCTCCACGCCCAGGTGCAGAGCCTGGCGATTCTGGAAGAACGTGAGCGCATCGCCAGGGAGATGCACGATGGACTGGCACAGGTTCTCGGGTACGTGAACACCAAGGCCCAGGCGGTCCGCGAGCTTCTCAACGCGGGGCGGATAGAAGAAGCTTCATCCCAGCTCGCCCAGCTTGAGTCCATGGCCCGTGAGGTGTATGCCGACATCCGGGAGGCAATCCTCGGGTTGCGGACCTCCCTGAGCCCGGATCGGACCCTGATGTCTGTCCTCAAGGAGTACTTCTATCACTACAGACAGCTTTATGGGATCGCCGTGGAGATAGAGGGCGAGCCGGGGTCTCTTCCGTTTCCCCCGGAGGTGGAGGTGCAGCTCCTGCGCATTGTGCAGGAGGCCCTAACCAACGTCCGCAAGCACGCCCAGGCCACCGCCGTCAAGATACGCTTTCTCGAGGGAGCAGAGGAGGTCCAGATCATCATCGAGGATAACGGAAGAGGCTTTGACCCCCAGCACCTTCCTCCGAGCCCCTGGCCAAGGTTTGGCCTCCAGAGCATGCGGGAGCGTGCTGGCCAAGGTTTGGCCTCCAGAGCATGCGGGAGCGTGCCGAAGCTGTGGGTGGCACGTTCCGTCTCGAAACGGCTCCATTTCGGGGGACCAAGGTGATCGTCTCTGTCCCTGTAAGGACGGCAAAGAGGGAGGGTGCCGAAGTATGAGGATCCTGCTTGCCGACGACCATCCCTTGTTCAGGGACGGGATCAAAAGCCTCCTCCAGGCGAGGGGGATGGAGGTGGTCGGGGAGGCCAACGACGGCCTGGAGGCCCTGGAGAAGACGCGCCAGCTCCAACCGGATGTCGTTCTCATGGACATCCGGATGCCTCGATGCAGCGGCCTGGAGGCAACCCGCCTCATCAAGGCCGAATTCCCCCAGGTGAAGATCGTGATTCTTACTGTCTCCGACGACGACCGCGACCTTTTTGACGCCATCAAAAGCGGAGCCCAGGGTTACCTCCTGAAGAACCTGAAGGCCGAGGAGTTCTTCGATCTCCTCACGAGCGCCGCCCGGGGGGAAGCGGTCATCTCCCGGGAGCTGGCCGGCAAGATCTTGGAGGAGTTCGCCAGGACGCACGGGGGGCAGCGGCCCCGAGAGGTCCTGGAAGAGGAACTGACCGAGCGGGAGAAGGAAGTGCTACAGCTCGTTGCCGGGGGTGCAACGAACAAGGAGATCGCCACCTCCCTTGGGATCAGCGAGAACACCGTCAAGTTCCATATGAAGAACATCCTCGATAAGCTCCACCTGCGCAACAGGGCGGAGGCGGTCGCCTACGCCGCCCGCAAAGGCCTCCTGCGTCCACCTGATTCCTGATACAGTCCCCACCCGATTCCCGATGCGGTTTTCCCCTATACATTCCCCCGCTCAACGGAAGAGGGCAAACTTGTGAAAACGCCTACCCCATCGTGTGTTGTGCCCTTCCAGAACCTCATGGTAGCGTGAGCGTAGGGCAAGGCTGAGCCCGACTCTCACGACACAACGTGAGGAGGCGAGGAAGTGTTCCGACACACACGGCGTATGGGGTTAAGATCTCACGGTGGGAGGGCAAGGTTCCTGACGGGCCTCTCGCTGGTTCTCTCCTTTGTCTTCTTTCTGTTGCTTCTCGACATCCTTGTGGTCAGCAATGTGTCGCAAGCGGCCGGACCGGCGGGCGGGCGGGAGCGAGAATTCACCATCACCGCCAGGCAGTTTGCCTACAGCCCCCCGCGCATCCGGGTAAGGCTGGGTGACCGCGTGACGCTGCGGGTCACGAGCGAGGATGTCGTCCACGGTCTCTACATCGATGGGTACGGCATCAACGCGAAGGTCTACCCGGGGCAGGAGACGGTGGTCTCCTTTGTGGCCAATCGCCCTGGAAAGATCCGGTACCGTTGCTCGGTGATCTGCGGGAACCTGCACCCGTTCATGATCGGCGAGGTGGTTGTAGGCCCCAACTACACCCTGTGGGGAGCGCTCGCCCTGACCGTGCTCGCGGCGGGTGGGACGGTCTTGATGCTGTGGCGCCGTGGAGAGGAAATCCGAGATCGAAGCGAGGAGGCTACCGATGGCACAGCGTAGCACTGCGATTGCGCGTCCTATCCTGCGTCCGCCCCAGGAGGTTGCCTGGCGCAAAGACCTCCTGGGATATCGTCCTGTGCGATGGCTCGTTCGCCAGCGGTGGCTGCAGTTCGCCCTGATCCTCCCCAACCTGTTCGTCTTCACCATCGTGATCATGGCTGGGTTCTTGGGGACCCCGATTGGGGCCAAGAACTTCGCCATCATCTTCGTCTGGATCGTCTGGTGGGCCCTGCTGATCCTGGTCCTCGTGCCCTTCGGGGCGAGGATCTGGTGTGCCATGTGTCCGATCCCCGCCGTCGGGGAGTGGATGCAGCGCCGGGCGTTCATCCTCTGGAAGCCGAAAACCTTTGGCCTGGCACGAAAGTGGCCCAAGGGGCTGCGGAACCTGTGGGTAGCCAATTTCGGATTCGCATCCATCGCTCTCACCAGCGCTGTCCTCACCACCCGTCCCATCGTCACTGGAGCCGTTCTCCTGGGGCTCGTAATCATCGCCGCGGTCACCCACCTGGTGTTTGAGCGAAGGACCTTCTGCCGCTACCTCTGCCCGGTGGGAGGGTTCCTGGGGCTTTACTCCATGGCGGCTCCCGTGGAGGTGCGGCGGGTGGATGCAGAGGTCTGCCGGCAGTGCCAGTTCAAGGCCTGCTTCCGGGGGAGCACTGAGGCAAGCCTTCGGGTCGGGGGCGTGGGAGGGTACGGTTGCCCCAACTTCGAGTTCCCCGGAGCGCCCATGGAGCGGAACACCTATTGTCTCTTGTGCACCGAGTGCATCAAGGCCTGTCCTTACGAGAACATCACCATCCGCACTCGTCCCTTCTTTCAGGACCTCCAAGTGGAGAAGGGACGCAAGCTGGATGAGGCCTACAAGGCCTTCATCATGTTAGGGGCGGCGATCATGTACTCCATCGTCATGCTGGGGCCTTGGGGAAGGATCAAGGATTGGGCCAACTTCACCTCGTTCTCTGGCCTTCTCCTGTATGCTGCGATCTTCCTGGGATCCATCCTAGTCGCGGCCCCAGCCCTTCACCTTGTATTTACCTGGCTCTCCCGCGTCTTCGCCGGTGGAAGCCGCCCTGACCTGAAGAAGCTGTTCGTGGACTACGCCTACACCCTGGTTCCCCTAGGGCTCGCGGGATGGATCGCCTTCAGCTTCTCGTTCGTGCTCCCCAACATCTCCTATGCGCTCTCGGTCCTCTCTGATCCATTCGGCTGGGGATGGGACCTCTTCGGGACTAAAGGGTATCCCTGGACGCCTTATGCACCGCACCTGTTGCCCTACATCCAGGTTCCCACGCTCCTTCTGGGCCTTGTTCTCTCCATCAAGGTGGGGTCAAGGTGGGGGATACCATTGCCAGGCAAAACTTCTCCCCATCCACCAAGGCCAGGCGGGCGCTCGTCCCCCTCTCTGCATACCTGGCAGGTGTGACGGTGCTCTTCCTGTGGCTCTATCTCGGGTGAGGTGATGAGGATGCGGCGTCTTGAGTGGACTGCGTTCCTTCTTGTCCTCCTCACGGTAGTGGGGATACCTGTGGTCATCCTGGCCTATCAGTTCATCTATTATCCGGCCGTGGCTTCTGCCTCTGGAGAGATCACCATCATCGCTAGGACCCATGAGGCAGGGGGATGGCTCCCCTCAGAGATCGTGGTGCGGAGGGGGGAGAAGGTCCGGTTGAAGGTGACAAGCGCCGACGTTACCCACGGGCTGCGTATCCGGGGGTTAAAGGTAAAGAGCGGGCCGATCACCCCCGGGAGCTACCAGATCATCGAATTTGTCCCTCAAAAGACCGGGACCTTTCCTTTCTATTGCACAGTGATATGCAGCCCAGAGCATACGGAGATGCAAGGGGAGGTGATCGTGGAACCCTAAGGGAGGACAAAGCATCTGCGGTGCCTGCGCAAGAAATCCAAACAAAAAGGAGGGAAGGGAGATGCGAAAAGTAACCATCCTAGCTATCGCTATGGTGATCGCCCTTGCTCTGATGCAAGGAGGGTCGGCTGCACCGAAGGCCCAGAAAGTGACCCTGGAGATGGGTGAGTATTACTTCCGCCCGAAGCAGGTCACATTGACCGCAGGGGTTCCTGCCGAGATCGTCCTGGTCAACAAAGGGAAGGTCACCCACGAGTTCATGGTGTACGCGCTTCCAAAGCCGGGTATCGACATGGACGAGCTCCACGAGTGGGCAGAGGAGCAGTCTTACTTCAAGGATCTGGAAGTGAAGGTAGAAACCTCTGAAGCCGAGGTAGAGGGCATGGGGATTTTTGAAGTGGAGGTAAAAGCGGGGAAGAAGGCGGAGGTGAAGTTCACCCCCCGGAAGAAGGGGACCTTTGAGATCGGTTGCCTCCTGCCGGACCACTACGAGCGAGGGATGAAGGGGACCCTGGTGGTGAAGTAGAAGGGGATGAGGCTTTCCTTAGGCACCAAGCTCATCGCGGCGTTCCTGGTCCTGGTAGGGTTGCTGGTCTCAGTGGCGGTCATCTCCATCCGCGTCCTTTTGGCCTTCGTGCCTGGAGGCCGTCGCGAGACAGGTAGATGCGGTCGCCAGGATCTTCGAGGAACACGACTTGTTCCTGGAACTCCAACTGGCCATGAGCCGGGCCCTTGAGCCCTCGCTCTCGGGGGGACCTGCGAGAAAGCACCAGGACGCTGTGATGGGGGAGATCCACAGCCTGAGCGGAGCCCTGGCACGTTCCCTTCAACGCGATGGCCTCGACTCCAGGGAGACAGACCTTCTGGAGGCTCTCGCCTCCTGGAATAAGGCGGTTCAGGGGCGGGCGGATCGTCCCTCTGACCTCGGGGTCCTGGGGGGAAGGAGGAGCGAGGAGACGACCCTGGCTACCCATGCCATCTTCTCCCAGATGGACCAGTTCCACCAGCTCCATGCCGAGCGGGCCGCCGGTGTGTTGGAGCTCGCCAGGAAGAGCAAAGCCCAGGCTAAGCGCGAACTCCTCCTTTCCGCCGCTTCTGCAGCTTTGCTGGGCTTGATCTTTGCGCTGCTCCTCACCCGCGCGATCACCAGGCCGATTGCGCAATTACAACAGGGGGCCGAGGCGATTGGTTCCGGAAACCTGGGTGTCCGGTTGCAGGTGGCCACCAATGACGAAGTTGGACGCCTCGCAGAGGCATTTAACCGCATGGCCGAACGCCTGCAGGATTCCTACGCTACCCTGGAGCAGAGGGTTGCGGAGCGAACGAGGGATCTGGCCCGGGCCAACCGCGAGCTGGAATTGCATCACCGGGAACGGCAGGAGCTGCTCGCGAAGGTCATCTCCGCTCAGGAGGAGGAGCGCCGGCGCATCGCCCGGGAACTGCACGATGAAGCCAGCCAGGCCATCGCCACCTTGGTGGTCAACCTGGAGTTCCTGGAGAATACCCTCCCCAAGAAGGAGGTCCAGGTGGCCGAGCGGCTCCGGAGGCTCAGGGAGATCGCCACCCAAACCAGAAGGAGGTCCAGGTGGCCGAGCGGCTCCGGAGGCTCAGGGAGATCGCCACCCAAACCCTCGAGGAGATCCACAAGATCATCTTCGACCTCCGCCCCAGGGTCCTCGACGACCTAGGGCTCGTGCCAGCGGTATCCGGATATCTGGAGAGCCACCTCGTCCCCCTCGGCATCACCTACGACTTGCATGCGCACGGCCTAGAACGCAGGCTCCCCAGCACGGTGGAGACGGCGACGTTTCGGATCGTCCAGGAGGCCATCACCAATGTGATCAAACATGCCCAGGCCAGCCACGTCCGGGTGCTCCTGGACTTCGATGGGACCCTCCTGGTGATCTTCGTCGAGGACAATGGAAGAGGGTTTGAGCTGGCTGAGGTTCTAGGGCCAGGGGCCTCCCGGAGGGGGATGGGCCTTGTTGGGATCAGGGAACGGGCAACCCTCCTGGGTGGCACGTTCAACATCCACTCCAGGCCGGGGGGTGGGACCAGGCTGTACGTGGAGATTCCTGTTCCTGCGGAGGTCGAGACCGATGCTCGCGTCGCAGTCTGAGCGCGCAATCCGTATCCTCATCGTGGACGACCATGCGCTGTTCCGAGAAGGGATCAGGATGATCCTGGAGGCGCAACCGGACATCGAAGTGGTCGGGGAGGCGGAAGACGGGGAACAGGCCCTTGCCCTGGTGGAGGAGGTACGTCCGGATGTCGTGATCATGGATATCGCCATGCCCGGCATTGGCGGTCTGGAAGCAACACGGAGGATCAAGGCCGCGCATCCCGAGGTGCGCATCTTAGCCCTGACCATGCACGACCACAAGGAATATGTCCTTCCCATGCTGGGTTTTGGGGCCTCGGGATACGTGGTGAAGCGAGCAGCGGCCAGCGAGCTGGTGCAGGCGATCCGCTCGGTCTATAAAGATGAATCCTACCTCTATCCCTCGGTGGCCAAAGCCCTTCTCGAGGAATACCGGCGGCGGGTGCCTGCAGGAGAGGAGGATGGGCTAACGGAACGTGAACAGGAGGTATTGCGGCTCATCGCCGAAGGGTTGACCAACCAGGAGATCGCCCAGCGGTTGTATTT
The DNA here is from genome assembly GCA_030550015.1 of bacterium. Lineage (GTDB taxonomy): Bacteria > Sysuimicrobiota > Sysuimicrobiia > Sysuimicrobiales > Thermofontiviventaceae > Thermofontivivens > Thermofontivivens primus. Next base: position 16,549 of record JAUQQG010000096.1, read on the forward strand.
GAGCGTGCGCACCGTGGAGACCCACCGCAAAAACATTATGGAGAAGCTCGGCCTCCACACCTCTGCTGACCTCGTCCGGTACGCCATCCGCAAGGGCCTCATCAAGCCATAACATCAGCGTCCCCGCCTGTGGGGGGGCACGGCGCCGCCGTGCCCCCCCACATCGTATCGTAGCGCGCCTTCGTACCCCTCCACATCCCCTCCGTGTCTCTCAGTAGTCTTCATGTCGGGATCCGGTAACTCCCTTCTCCGCATCTCGCGGTACCGCAAAATCCCCCCTTTTACGAATTCCCTCGTTAGGGAGAATGTGCCACGATCGTGGAGGAAAGAGCAAGCCAGAAACGATGAGGCATATTCGCCATGCCGGAGCGACTGAAGGGATAAGGCTGGAGGGGGAGGAGGGATGGCCGCTTTCTACAGTCTAATGGAGACCTGGCGGGACCGGCGGCGCAGTGAAGCGGTGGCGTGGATCCTTGTCCTGGCCGTGGTCGTCGGCCTTCCGGCGCTGGTCGTTTTGGCGAGGTTCCTCGGGTGGGGGGAAATCTCCCCTGCTTCTGGCATTTCCTTGATCGCCGGAGATGGGAAGTGGAGGCCTGAGGTGATCCATGCGGTCGTGGGGCAGCGGGTTCGCCTGCGCCTTCAGGCAGTCGAAGGAACCCACGGGTTCACTATCCCTGACTATGGGATCACGCTGATCGTCCCAGAGGGAGAAGAAAGGACCACAGAGTTCCTGGCCACGCGTGCCGGACGTTTCCCTTTTTATTGCCCAATCCCTTGCGATCATGATCGTTCGACCCCCTCGGCACGCAAGATGGCGGGATGGTTGGTCGTCGCTCCCCGGGGTTCTGTGGACCGACCATGAGCGTCCCATACACCCGAACCGTGGCATTTCGACGTGCACAGGCGTATACGGTTCTGGCCGAGCTGATTGGAGATCCTACCCGGGAGATGGTCTTCGAGCACTTCAAAAAATACGGATTTCAAGCGTTACGGGACGTTTTGGAGTGGCTGGAGTTGACAGATCTCACAGAAGATCTCCGGCAGCTCCAGCTCAAACTCGATCAACCCGATGAACCCAATGAACGCAACAAACGCAATGAACGCAACAAACGCAATGAACGCAATGAACGCAATAGAACGCGATAAACGCGATCTCATCCGGGTAGTGGAAAGGATGGCCTTCTTGTGTCACCAGGAAGCCCTGGCATGGAAGACCGCGGAGATGGAGGGCGTGGAGGCATGGTTATGGGAACAGCACAAAACCCTGGGATACCTCCGATCCCTCCTTGAGCGCAAGGATGAGACGACTTCTTCGTTGGACCGTCGGTTGGTGAGGATCGCCAGGGAGTATGCCGTTCGAGACGGCCTTCTGGTGAACCTTCTCCTTCAGGCCATCCGGGAAGAACAATCGAGGGCGATGACCCCATGAACAGGGGATGAACATCCATTGGAGGGTGCACAGATGAATGGGCGTGGGTGGCTGTTGATCGTTTTCTTCGTGGTACTGGGAAGCCTGACCGTGGGGTACTTAGTCTGGCAGGCGTATACCCTCCCGCTGTCCGCCTCCCGGCCTGTAGTCCCCCAGGAAAGGGAGTTCAACGTGGTTCTCGTTCCGCTCGGGGCAGAGGAGGCGGTGCAGCTCCGCAAGTGGGTCCCTGGGACCATTGTGGCCAACGCTGGCGACACAGTGATCCTTAAGATTACCAACGCCGACCCCGAGGGTGCTCATGGGTTTGTCCTCCCCGAGGCCAACGTCTCGATCCAGGAGATCCCGCCAGGCCAGACCGTAACGGTGCGGTTCGTGGCAAGAAGGCCGGGGATTTACATGTTCGCGTGTACC
>JAUQQG010000107.1 GCA_030550015.1 bacterium
CGTTATTTCAAGAGGAGGCCCCCGGCAAAAGTCAAAAGATTTTTGCAGGCGGTACGTGCAAGGGGATGGATTTCGGGGGAGGGGATGCTGTGGAGTCGCAACAGTCGATCGACCGTTTGCTCGCAGCGGTGGAGAAGGAACTCTCCTGGATGAACCGTCATATCCCCCTCACAACAACCATTGCAGAGGAGGTGGCGTCGCGCGACCTTTCGGGCATTACCCTCTGCCTTAACATCCATCTCGATGTAAAGATCATCCCTGTCCTCGCGGCCCTGCTTTCGGCCCGGGCGCGCCTCCTGGTGCTTGGCTGCAACCCGCAGACGACCCGCGATGGTGTGGTCGCCTACCTCAAGAGGCTCGGCGCGGAGGTCTATGCGTGGAAGGGGATGCCCGAGGCGGAGCGGTTGAAGGCAATGGACCAGGTCATCGACGAGGGGTTCGAGTTTGTCAGCGAGATGGGCGCAGATCTCACCGTCCACCTCCTCAAGTCCAGGCCTGAGGCAGCCTTCCGCGTCAGGGCAGGGATGGAGGCTACGGGAACGGGGATCCTGAGGCTTCGGGATCTCCACCTTCCCTTCCCCGTGTTCAACTGGGACGACGTTGCGCTCAAGGAAGGCTTTCACAACCGGTATCTCGTCGGTCTCACGGTGTGGAATACCTTCCTCAACGTGACCCACCTCTCCCTGTTCGGCCGGCGGGTGCTGGTCGTTGGGTACGGGCCCGTTGGGCAGGGGATCGCCAGGTATGCCGGGATGCTGGGCGCCCGGATCTATGTGTGCGACCTCGATCCTGTGCGGCAGCTAGAGGCAGTCCACGCAGGCTTCGATGTTGTCGACCTGGAGGAGGGACTCCCCAAGGCTCAAGTCGTTGTCACTGCGACAGGACGGGAGGGGGTTATTGGCAAACGGCACTTTGATCTGCTTGCCGATGAGTGCATCTTGCTCAACGCCGGTCACTCCAACAGGGAGATCGACGTCGACGCCCTCCTCCGCTTTCCTACAGAGGAAATCCGCCCTTTTATTGAGGCCATCCGCCTTGGAGAGCGTACGATCTACCTCCTCGCCCGGGGAGCCATGTTCAACCTTGCCGCTGGCCCAGGGGACTACTTTGACGCGTTCGACCTCACTGCGAGCTTGATGCTCGCGGGGATCCTCTTCCTGGTGGAACGCGGGCCAACCTTCCCGCCCGGGATCCATCTCCTCCCCCCTGAGGTGGAGCGGAAGGTCGCCTCCCTGGCGGCCCGGCAGTACATGCCCTAAACCACCTTCTGGGCCGTCCACCTTCGGGATGGATTTCCTCGGGTTCAATACACTACGGAGTAGGGTATACTCTCCTCACCCGATGTGCACTCGGGTCGTTGCCTTGTGCGAATCAGGGGTGGAACCGATTGTGGCCCATCGGCCCTCCCCCTATCTTTGACTTGGGTATCCAACGAGGAACGCAAGGAGGGAGGCTGCAATGGCAGAGCGGATTTCCATGATCGTGTTCTCAGGGACGGTGGACAAGCTTTTCCCCGTGGCGATCCTTACCTCGGGCGCTGTCGCCATGGAACAGGAGGTGGATATCTTCCTCACCTTCTGGGGCCTGATGGCCTTCCGCAAGGGGCAGCCCCAGGCCAATAGGAAGATCAGCAAGGACTTCGAGGAGGAAGGAAAGGCCATGATGGCCCTGATCCAGGAGAAGAACGTTCCTTCCTGGTACGAGACCCTGAAGAAGGCTAAGGAGATGGGGAATGGCAAGGTGCGCATCCATGCCTGCGCCATGACAATGGACCTCCTCGGGCTGAAGAAGGAAGATCTCGACGAGATCGTGGACGATGTGGTGGGGGTCGGCGAGTTCGTCGAGGAGGCGCAGAAAGGCAAGGTTACCCTGTTCATCTGAAGGGTTGGCAAACACGAAAAATCTACCGGGTACGGAAACGGACGGGAGTGGGAGGTGTTGGAGATGAGTGTAGAGCTCAAGGTGGATCGAACGATTGATGCGAGGGGGAGCTTCTGCCCGGGCCCTCTCATGGAGCTGATCCGGGCCATTCGGGAGGCCCAGGTGGGAGAGGTCATTGAGGTGCTTTCCAGCGATTCTGGGTCTAAGAGGGATATTCCCAAGTGGTGCCAGAAGGCAGGGCACGAGTTGCTCGCCGTGATTGACGACGAGGGATTTGCCCACTTCGTCGTCCGCAAGAGCCGGTGATTGGACGACCCGTTGGACCCCGTCGATCCGGTGGACAGGGGTGAGGAACGGTAGGTGATGCGAAGATGAAGCGCCGCGTGGTCATTGTGGGAGGCGGGACGGGAGGTACCGTTGTGGCCAACCTTCTGGCGAGGGGGGACCCAGATCTCGAGGTGACGATGGTCTCAAGCGATGCCTTCCACTTCTACCAGCCTGGCCTCCTTTACGTTCCCTTCGGTTGGGTGAGGCCTGAAGCACTCCTGCGACCCCAGAGGTCCCTCCTGCACCCGAGGGTCCAGTTTATCCAAGGGACAGTACGTTCCGTGGACCCTGGAAGAAAGAGTGTGGATCTCGGGGAGCGGGTCCTGAGCGCCGATACACTCGTCCTCGCCACAGGTGCCCGTCTTGCTCCTGAGGATGTTCCAGGCCTGGAGGGCGCACACCACTTTTATACCCCTGAGGCTGCCCTGCGCCTGGGGAAGGCACTAGAGGAGTTCCGCGGCGGCCATATCGTCGTCGGTGTGGCAGGCGTCCCCTATAAGTGCCCCCCTGCTCCTCTGGAATTCACGCTCTTGCTAGAGTGGGTCCTACGCCAGACGGGGCGGAGAAAGGCTACCCGCATCACCTATATCTCCCCGCTCCCCAGGGCCTTCCCGATCGAATCTGTTGCAGATGTCGTGGAACCGATCATGGAGCATCGTGGCATTGAGCTCGTACCATTCTTCAACGTTGAGCAAGTAGATCCCGGCCGCCGTGTGGTGACTTCGCTAGAGGGAGAGGAGATCGGCTATGACCTCCTCGTGCTCATCCCGCCGCACCGCGGGACAGTCCCTGTCACGGTGGATGGGATCGCGGATCGGGGTGGCTGGATCCGCACGGACCGGGAGACGCTTGAGGTCAAGGGATACGAAGGGGTATTCGCCGTTGGCGACGCCACAGACCTCCCCGTGAGCAAGAGCGGTTCGGCTGCGCACTACCAAGCGCAGACAGTGGCCCGACGCATCCTCTCGTCTTCCAACGGGGCCATCCCACGGTACACAGGAAAGGTCATGTGCTTCCTGGAGACCGGGGAGAACCGGGCCACCTTGCTGAGGTTCGACTACAACCACCCGCCCAGGCCGGCGGCACCGAACCTCGTGGCGTTCACCCTGAAGCGGTTGTTCAACCGTGTGTACTGGTACTTGGTTCCCACCGGCCGTGTGTGAGGACCCCGGCAAGACTCCTGTGATTCTCGCCGGGGGCTTTTGCCCTCAGAGGCTCATTGAGGAGAGACCAAGCTGGAGGTATGGACATGGAACACACAATCCGTTCTGAGCCGGAGACGTGGACCATTGACGCGACCGTTACCACCTGCGGCCCCTTCTGGGATCTACTCCGGGCCATGGACCTGTCCAAGCCCGGGGACCTCATCGAGATCCGGTGCGGTCAGGTGGAGGAGGTCCAAAAGTACGCCCCGATCCTCGTCAGGGCCGCTGGCGGAGAACTTGTTTCGCTCGAGGTAGAGGGAACCGTTGCCCGTCTCGTGATCCGGAAGGTCAAATAGAAGAGGGGACAGCCCCTTTCAAGGGACCGTCCCCTCTCCACGAGAGATCTCGTCAGGCCGTTCGCGGTTCACCTCCTGCAGCGCGCCGTCCGTTCCTGAACACCTTCCCTGGCTTCCACGGAGTCCCCAGCATGGGGAGGAGCCAGCGGTCCAGCCCGTAATACCCAGCCACCTTCCAGGCTAGGATCAGCAGGACCTCCACAGTGAACAAAAGCGGGTTTGTACTGGCCGTCCCGGCCATCATGAAGTTCCAGTTCATGAACGCCCCAAAGAATGCTGCGATCCCCACAAAAGCTCCCAAGATCAGGGCGATCCCAACGAGGAGCTCGCCGTAGGCCACGAGCTTGGCAAACCAGGTATACGCCTGGATATCGAGAAGATACTGGATAAACGCCCGGTACCATCCGAATGCAATCGGTGGCCTCGCAGGCGGTGGTGGTACCTGGACTGCCCTCTCCCAAAATGCCTTCAGCGCCGTCCCGTTTCCGGTCCACGCTTCTACCCCGATCTTGTGGAGCGCTGCGTTGATCCATTGATATCCAAGCCACACCCGCAGGAGCGCCCACAGCCAGGCAAAGCGTGTTGTCTGGAACAGGGACCGCGCGAAGGGTGGGTCCTCATAGTACTCAACCATCCAATCTTCCCTGCGTGCTTCCATGGTTCCTCCCTCCTCTCCAGGTGGCCTCACCACCTGTTTATGATATTTTTTACTTTCCTTGCCATTTCCTGTCCGCCTCCAAGGATACTCGTCCATGAGGGTGAGAGGTATCGGATACCGATGGCATTTTTGCTCTGGTGCACACTGGAGGGAATCCCTCAGGCAGATGATGGAGAGACGGGGCCGGTTCTTCCATCTTGGAACCGAGGGAAGAATACTCCAAGCCTCCTATTCTTTGGATCTTCCCGGTTCGATGGGGCAGAGAGGCTCCTCCCATTTCGAGAAGATTTCGCATTGCGCTTACCCTAGGAAGCGGAGAGATCCCCTGGGGCGAGAGGAGGATTCCCTTGAACCCCTTGGCTTCGGGATGGTAGGATAGGTTGTACAGGTACTCCACCTACGCTCCCTAGAACTCAGAAGAAGGACCAGGAATCACCGACGGAAGTGAGGTGCTGAGATGCAGACGACAATCCTGCCTACCACCACGGTGGGGAGTTTCCCCAAGCCCCCGTACTTGCTGGAAGCGAGGAGGAAATTCCTCCGCAACCAGATCTCGCGGGAGGAGCTTGCTGAGCTCGAGCGACGAGCCACCAAGGAGTGGATCCTCCGCCAAGAAGAAGTCGGCCTGGATATCTTCGTGGATGGAGAGCAGTATCGCGGGGACATGGTGGCCTTCTTCGCCGATGAGATGGAGGGGTTCGCCATCGCTGGGCTCGTCCGTTCCTACGGGAACAGGTATTACCCAAAACCTGTGGTCGTCGGACCTGTCGGCCGGAAGAAGCCCATCACTGTGGAATGGTGGAAGTACGCGCAGAGCCTCACGGGGAAGCCCGTCAAGGGGATGCTCACCGGTCCCTATACAATCGCCGAGTGGTCCTTCAATGAATACTATCCGACAAGACGCGAGCTCGTCTTGGAGCTGGCGCGGGCCATTCATGAAGAGGCTGTGGACCTGGAGCGTGCGGGGGCGAAGTTCATCCAGATCGACGAACCTGCGATCCACACGCGCCCGGAGGAGGACTTCCGCCTCGCGGTGGAGGCAATGGAGATTGTCACCGATGGGCTCTCCGCCTATACCATCACGCACATCTGTTATGGCGATGTCCCCAAGATCTACCCGGATATGCTGAGCCTCCCCGTTCGCCAGATCGACCTTGCACTGAAGAATGAGAACTTCGCACTTCTTGAGGTATTCCGGAACCCCCGTTTCACCAAGGATATTGGTTTAGGTGTAGTGGATGTCCACTCCCACCGGGTGGAGAGCGAGGAAGAGGTTGTCGAGGGCATCCGCCGCTCCCTCGAGGTTTTCGATGTCTCGCAGGTCTATATCTCTCCCGACTGCGGGTTGAAGACCAGGACCATGGAGGAGACCATGGGGAAGCTTCGCGTCATGGTGAACGCCACCCAGCGGGTGCGAGCCGAACTGTAAATGTGCAGGTTTGTGCGGTGATGGAAAGGGATGGTGAAGGTAGAAGGACAGCGGCTGATCCGTGTCCCCGTGCAGAAAGTCTATCAGCTCGTGAGCAGGGTGGAGAGCATCCCCCGCTACACGGAGGTGTGGCTCACCGCCGATGTCCTAGAGCAGAAGAAGGGATCCTCCCTGGTGCACCTGCGGGGGTACTTCGCGGGAATGCCAGTAGATTCTGTGCACCGCATCGTCCTTCAAGCGCCCGCACGCGTGGAATTCCGGCAGGTCCGGGGGACCATGAAGGTCTTCCGGGGCGAGTATCGCCTGAGGGAGGTCGATGGGGGGACGGAGCTCGTCCTGCGCGTGGAGGCGGACGCAGGGATCCCTGTTCTCCCAGAGGAGAGCGTCCGTCGGGCGCTTTACCTCTTCGTCGAGCGGACTCTCGATCGGATGAAGCTGCTCGCCGAGAGGGACCTGCGGGTCCCCAGGCGGGTGAAGGAGAAGGCCGCGGCAGAGGAGGCAGAGCAGCCCGTTGAGGTTTCCCCTCCCACAGAGACCCCTCCCGCGCCTCCCCTGGAGGAAAGGAAGCCTGAGGAGGTAAAGAAGCGCAAGCGACGCAGGCGGCGCCGCAAGCGCACTCACGAGGGAAGGTGATCCTCCGGCCTGAGAATCCTCTGGATTGAGGAGGCGGCAAGGGTCTCTCCAGAGGGACGTTGACCGAGGCAACCTCAGATCGTTTTTCTTGACACCCCTGGGCGAGGATGCTAGGATGGACCCTGAATGAGAGGTGTTTCGATATACGCCATACAGCCTTCCGCTTCGTTGGACCCTGCAGGTCTTGAGTCACACGAGATAGGCCCGCCGAGGTGAGCAATGGGTCTTGGGAAACAACCCGCCGAGGTTACGCGTGAGGAGATCCTGGAAGCCCTCAAGGACGTCAGGGATCCAGAGCTTCACCGGAGCATTGTGGAACTGGACATGGTCAAGGACGTGACGGTCGCCAACGGTGTGGTGACCGTTCACGCTGTACTGACCATCGGTGGTTGCCCGCTCCGGGAGACCATCGTGGAGGCAATCCGCAACCGCGTTGCCGCCCTCGGTGGGGTACGGCAGGTCGAGGTGAAGCTCGGGGTGATGACGCCGGAAGAACGCCAGGCGCTCATTCAGAAGCTGCATGGGGATCACGGTCCTCAGGCCCGGGCGGCTTTTCTCAACCCAGACTCCCCAACCCAAGTCATCGCCGTGGCGAGCGGGAAAGGCGGTGTGGGGAAGTCCACGGTGACAGTGAACCTTGCCCTCGCCCTCGCCCGCATGGGGTATCGGGTCGGAGTCCTCGATGCCGATGTCTACGGGTTCAGCATCCCCCGGATGCTCGGGGTGCAGGGAACTCCCACCGTCATTGACCAGATGGTCATCCCCTTGGAGAAGGACGGGATCCGTGTCATTTCCATGGGGTTCATGGTGGATGAGAAGGAAGCGGTCATCTGGCGGGGGCCCTTGCTTCACAAAGCGTTGACCACCTTCATCTCGGAGGTTCACTGGGGGGAGCTGGACTACCTGCTCATCGATCTTCCCCCCGGGACGGGCGACGTTTCCATCAGCATCGCCCAAATCCTTCCCAGCGCCTCGATGGTGATTGTGACCACACCCCAGATCGCGGCGACGTCGGTGGCCCAGCGCGCGGCCCGGATGGCCGAGAAGGTCAACATGGCGGTCGTGGGGATCATCGAGAACATGAGCTACTACCTCCCCACCCCTGGTTCCGAGCCGGTTTATATCTTCGGGCAGGGTGGGGGAAGCCAGCTTTCCCAGATGCTGAAGGTGCCCCTCCTCGGCCAGATCCCACTCGATCCCCTGATCCGTGAGGGTGGCGATCAGGGGAAGCCTGTTGTCTCAGCGCATCCTGGATCTCTCGCCGCACAGGCCTTCATGGAAGCTGCCAAGCGCCTTGTCGCCCAAGTACCCGTTCGCGCGCAAGTGGCCCCCCGAGGTTGAAGAACCCATGCATGCGAGAGAGACCCCACACAATTTTTAGGAAGATGCGGTGGGGGTTGTAGGAAATCTTGTCATGAGACGCTCGCTGGGGGCTTTAGGTAGACAGGTCAGGTGAGAAGACGCCAAACTTGCCGATCAACTTATTACGGTGTAAAGTTGTTTTTAAGGGGGTTCCATTCATGGCTGAGAGCACGGTGAACAACATGACCATTCGCCTTGCCGGAGAAGCAGGGCAGGGCGTAGATACAGGCGGTGCAGGGTTCGCAAAGGCGCTGGCCAATGCGGGGCTGTGGGTGTTCACCACTTCCGAGTTCATGTCACGCATCCGCGGGGGCCTGAACTTCTACCAGATCCGCGTCGCAGACCATCCTCTTTACTCCCATGTGGAACCTGTGAACCTTCTCTTGGCTTTTACGGAGGAAGCCGTCTCGGAATACGCTGGGACCGTCGTCCCGGGGGGTGGCGTGATCTACGACCAGGGCCTCAAGGTGCGGGAGGAGATGGTTGCACGGAACGGCGTGCAGGCATTCCCCATGCCCCTCGTGAAGATCGCCCAGGAGGTCGGGGGGAACCGCATCATGATGAACACCGCCGCCCTTGGCGCTGCCGCAGGGGTGGTAGAGCTCCCCTTCGAGTTCATCGCCGAGATCATCCAAAGGAACTTCCGGCGGAAAGGCGACGCAGTGGCAGAGGCTAACCTGAAGGTCGCGGAGGCAGGATATCGCTATGCCCGGGAGCACTATGCCGCCGGATTCCCCTGGAAGCTCCAGCCACGTAAGACCTCCCGACCTCGCTTGATGATGACCGGGAACCAGGCCATCGGGCTTGGAGCCCTTGCCGCGGGTTGTCGGTTCATCTCCGCCTACCCCATGACTCCTGCGAGCTCCATCATGGAGTGGATCGCGGCCCACGGTGCCCGGTACAAGGTCGTGGTCAAGCAGACCGAGGATGAGATCGCTGCGATCACCATGGCCATTGGGGCCGCGTTCATGGGCGCGCGGGCGATGACCGCTACTTCTGGGGGAGGGTTTTCCCTGATGGTGGAAGCCCTTGGCCTTGCCGGGATGGCGGAGATCCCCGTGGTCGTTGTGGAGTCGCAGCGCCCAGGGCCTTCCACCGGGATGCCCACGAAAACAGAGCAGGGCGATCTCCTCTTCGTCCTCCACGCCTCCCAGGGTGAGTTCCCCCGTATCGTCCTGGCTCCAGGGACCATTGAGCAATGCTTCTGGACGATGGTCCGTGCGTTCAACTTGGCGGAGAAATACCAGTGTCCCGTCATCGTTCTCACGGATAACTACATGGCCTTCCAGGCCCGTACAGTCCTGCGACAGGACTTTGACTATACCAAGGTGGAGATTGACCGTGGGGCCTTGCTCACAAAGGAGGAGCTCGAGCAGATGGAGGGCCCCTACCTGCGGTATAAAATCACGGAGTCAGGAATCTCCCCGCGTGCCCTGCCGGGTCATCCCAAGGCCGTCTTCCAGGCGTGCTCCGACGAGCACGACGAGTACGGTCACTTTGAGGACGAGGATGCGGAGAACCGCGTGAAGATGCAGTCCAAGCGGATGCGCAAGCTCCGGACCGCTCTCGCGGAGATACGACCGCCAGAGGTGTATGGGCCGGAGGACCCAGAGGTGACCTTCTTGACCTGGGGGACGACCTATGGGCCGGTGCGGGAGGCGGTGGATATCCTGAACAGCCAGGGAGTCCGGGCGCGCATGCTCCACTTCGTGGACATCTGGCCCTTCCCGGTGGACGCGGTGCTTCCCCTTCTTGAGCGGAGCGGGAGGCTCGTGGCGGTGGAGAACAACGGGACAGGACAATTCGCCCACCTCCTCAGGGCCATGACCGGGCGAGAGGTGGACGACAGGATCTTGCGGTTCGATGGGAGGCCGCTCTCCCCTGACTACATCCTGCGGAAGTTCGAGGAGGCCAGGATCCATGCTTGATGTGAAAATCTACAACAGCCCTGTGAAACCCACGTGGTGCCCCGGATGTGGAGACTACGGGATCCTCAACGCGGTCAAAGCTGCGTTGGCGCAATTGGAGATCCTCCCGCATGAGGTGGCGATTTTCACCGGCATTGGATGTGGGAGCAAGCTCCCCGATTATATGACCGTGACCGCCTTCACTACGATTCATGGCCGCCCGATCCCGGTTGCGACGGGGGCTAAGCTGGCGAATCCGAAGATGCACATCCTTGTTGTTGCAGGGGATGGAGATACCTACGGGATCGGGGCGAATCACTTCATCCAAGCCCTTCGTCGGAACCCCGACATCACGCTCATTGTGGAGAACAACATGGTCTACGGGCTTACGAAGGGTCAGTACGCCCCCACAAGCCAGAAGGGCATGGTCACCAGCACCACGCCAGAGGGGGCCATTGAGGTCGCCCTGAACCCGCTGGCGATGGCAATCACAGGTGGTGCCACCTTCGTCGCTCGTGGATTCAGCGGGGATCCCAAGCACCTTGCCTGGCTCATCGCCGAGGCAATCAAGCACAAGGGCTTCTCCCTTGTGGACGTCCTGCAGCCCTGTGTGGTGTATAACAAGGTCCAGACCTACGACTTCTACCGGGAGCGCGTCTACAAGCTCGAGGAGGAGGGGTGGGATCCGGCGGACCGCAAGGCCGCCTGGGAGAAGGCACACGAGTGGGGGGACCGCATCCCCATTGGTATCTTCTACCGTGTGGAGGGGGAGCCTACCTACGAGGATCAAGTGCCGGCCCTGCGGGAGGGAGCTCTCACGACGCAACCCGTTGGCCTGGACCCGCAAGCGTTTGAGGCCTTGCTCAACGAGTTCGCCTAACCGTCCCAGGAATTGGCAAAATGCATCATGGGGGATTTCCTTTGCCCCTTACGCCCAAGGCGCCTTGGTTCGTCAAAGTTCGAAGACCTCTCCCAGTACTAGGTTAGGTTTTAAGTCCCAATACCATGACCCATCGGGGAGGAAGATCCGTCTTACTCCCAGCTCCTCGAGCCTGTGGCGAAGTTTCTCCATGCGTCTCGCAAAAACCCCTCACGGTCAAAGAGGACAATCCTTGATTGGTTCACGTCTATTGTACCTTCTCCTGCCGGGACTGCCAGCGTATTGCGCCAGGCCTTGCTTTTCCCCTTGGGGCACGAAGAGTCCTTCATGGCCGGGGGGCTCCCTCACGACCACCATCTACACACTCTCCCTGGCAAGCTCCTGGAGACCAGGGTGAATTTTGCAAGAAGGATTTCGCCCAGAATGGGAGAATAGGGAAAATTGTAACCGGTACCAATTTGAAAGTGCTTTCATGACCATCCGGGATATCGCGCGACTAACTGGGTACTCGGTGGCTACCGTTTCTCGGGTCCTCAACGGCTACCCTCATGTCCACCCGCAGACGCGGGCGCGGATCCTCTCCGTCATCCAAAAGAACGGGTTCCAGCCCCACCACGCAGCCCGGGCGCTCGCGACATCACGTACCTATATCCTTGGCCTCCTCATGTCGGACATCACCAACCCCTTCTATCCCGAACTGGCACGGGGAGTGGAGGACGCGGCAGCTGCGCGTGGCTACCGGGTCATCTTGTGTAACACAGACGGGGACCTCCAGAAAGAACGCGCGTACATTACCAGTCTCATGCGTGGCCACGTGGACGGGCTGATCTTCGCCAGCGTGCGCCTCGACGACTCTTTCCTCCAGTACCTGGTACGGCAGAGGTTCCCGCTCGTGCTGGCGAACCGGAGGTTCTATGGGCTCCCGGTCGACTCTGTGGCAGTGGACAACGTTTTGGGGGCAAAGAGAGCTGTCAGCCACCTCATCAGCCACGGGCACCAGCGCATCGCTCATATCACTGGTCCTTCCTACGTTTCCAACGCCGTGGAACGTCTCCAGGGATACCGAGAGGCTATGGAAGAGGCTGGTCTGAAGGTCCGGAAGGAGTGGATCGTGGTGGGCGATTTCACCCGACGGAGCGGATACGAGAAGGCGATGGTGCTCTTCTCTTTGAAGCCGCGGCCCACGGCGATCTTTGCCGAAAACGACAACATGGCCGTAGGCGCCCTCGGTGCTGCCTTTGAACTTGGGTTGCGCGTCCCTGAAGACGTGGCCATCGTCGGGTTCGACGATATCGACCTTGCCGGTGCAGAGGCGATCCAGCTCACAACTGTCTCCCAGCACATCTACGAGATGGGGGAGAAGGCGGTTTCTTTGCTCCTCCAGCGGATCGAAGCAGGGGATCGGCGAGATCCCACCCAGGTGACTCTTGACCCCACCTTGATCATCCGCCGGAGTTGTGGTTGCCAAAGGACCCCTGCACGAATCCCCACAAGATACCACAAGAGGAGGGCACAGAGAGATGTCTGAGAGATTCATTCCACGTCCCTTCTTCGCGCCACCAAGGGTCCTGTTTGGTTCCGGAGCCGTTGGCGAGGCTGGACAGGTGCTCAAGGACCTTGGCGTCCAGGAAGGGAAAGTCTTCGTCGTGACAGATGTGACTGTTTCAGGCCTTGGCCTCTCCAGGCGCTTGGCAGAAGTCTTGGAGGCCGCCGGGTACACCACTACGGAGTTCTCGGAGATCCGCGGGGAACCTTCGGTGGAGGTCGCCGAGTCCGTTGTCAGAGCGGCTCGGGCTGAGGAACCCGCGGCGGTAGTGGGGATTGGCGGGGGAAGCGCTCTGGACATGGCGAAGTTGGCAGCGGTCTTCCTCACGAACGAGGGAAGCGTTGCCGATGCTTTGCAGGCCCCTCGGTTTACCCGGCCGCCCCGTCCGCTCGTCCTCATCCCGACCACGGCGGGGACTGGCGCGGAGGCCAGCCGGAACGCCGTTGTGATCCGGGAAGGGCGAAAGGCATTCCTCGGTAGCCCGCACCTGGTACCTTCTGCCGCGATCCTTGACCCGGAACTTACCTTGACCCTCCCCCGCGAGGTGACCGCTTACACGGGGATGGATGCCCTCAGCCACTGTATCGAGGCGCTCCTCTCTACAAACGGGACGGCGCTCACCGACGCCATCGCCTTCCAGGGGATCCAGATTGTGCAAGCCTACCTCCCCCGGGCTACTCAGGATGGATCCGATCTCGAGGCGAGAGGGCAGATGCTTGTTGCTGCCTACCTGGGCGGCCTTGCCCTAAACGCCGGGATGGTCGTAGGGCACTCCATCGCCTATACCCTGGCTAACCGCCTGGGGATCCCCCACGGGCTTTCGTGCGCTTTGGCTCTCCCCTACGCGATGGAGTACAATGCCTCCCATGCAGAGGAGCGATTGAGCGGAATCGCCCGTGCCTTCGGGGTGGAACCGCGCCCCCAGGAAGCGGTTCGAGCCGTGCGTGCGCTTTCCGCCACGGTAGGGATCCCATTGGCCTGGAAGAACCTTGGGCTTGCCCACGACGTGCTCCCGGAATTGGTGGAGGAGTGCCTTTCGGTATACCCCAGACCGAATAACCCGCGTCCCCTGGATCGTCCCTCCCTCCTCCGTCTGTACGAGGCGGCCTGGAACGGGGAGCCGTACCAGGAGGGAAGATCCGCATGAAGATCGCGCGCGTCGAGAGCCGGGCTGTGTTTGTTCCCTTGGATGGGGCAGTCGCGTTCTCCACGCGGGAGATCAGTGGGCGATGGTACACCCTCGTGCGGGTCCTTGTCGACGGTCTAGAAGGGATAGGGTTTTGCCTTGGTGGCCCGGTGGTCTCCACCGCGGTCCGGACCTGGCTCAAGCCTATCCTAGAAGGGCAGGACCCGTTTGCAACGGAGTGGTTGTGGGATCGCATGTATCGCCAGACGCTCCTGGAAGGAAGGCGCGGTGCAGTGCTCCGGGCCATGAGCGCGGTTGATATTGCACTCTGGGATCTCAAGGGGAAGGCGACGGGTCTCCCCCTCTATCGCCTCCTGGGCGGGAACCGGTCCCCTGTCCCTGCGTATGCGAGTGGGGGATATTACGCCGAGGGGAAAACCCCTGCCGACCTTGCCGAGGAAGTGGCAGGATATGTGGCACAGGGGTTCCGTGCCGTGAAGATCAAAGTGGGGCGGGAGAAAGACATCAAGCACGAGGTGGCACGCGTGGCAGCGGTCAGGGAGGCCATCGGCTCGGATGTCCAGCTCTTTCTGGATGCGAACAACGCTTGGCCGGATGCTCCAACGGCAATCCGGTACATCCGTGCCTTCGAACCCTACAACATTGGCTGGATCGAGGAGCCCGTGATGCCTGACAATCTTGTGCAGAGCGCTGCGGTGGCTGCTTCCGTATCCGTTCCCGTCGCCACTGGCGAGATCGAGGCCACGCGCTGGGGCTTCCGTGCCATCATCGAGGTGAGGGCTGCCCAGATCCTGCAACCCGATGCTGCGGTGTGTGGCGGGATCACGGAATGGCTGCGAATCGCTGCTCTGGCTAGCGCCTACGACTTGCCGGTGGCTCCACACTGGTTCAGCGACCTGCACTGCCACTTGGTGGCAGCAGCCCCAAACGCCACCTGGGTAGAGTATTTCACGGACACGAGCATCCTGAACATCTGGAAGCTCGTGCGCGAGCCTGTGGTGGCCCGAGAAGGGATGCTTCTCCCGCCGGACCGGCCAGGACACGGGATCGAGCTGGATCCCAATGCGGTGGAGCGATTTGCCCGGGAGGGATGGGCCTGAGGAAATCTTTGATGAGGGAAGATGAGACTGAAAAGGAGGTGAGGTAGGATGCGGTGGAGATTGGTCCTTTTCCTCCTCGCAGCTGTCGGCATGATGGTTGCGCTCCCGACGGCTGCTCAGGTTTCGGAGATCCCGGTGGGGATCATCTACCCCCGGACGGGAGAGCTAGCTCGTTTGGGGGAGACTGTCGTGCAAGCCTCCTTGATGGCCGCCGATGACATCAACAACGCAGGCGGCATCAAGTCCCTCGGGGGAGCCCGGATCAGGCCCATTGTCGCAGACAACAGGAGCGACGCAACGATCCAGCGCACCGAGACTGAGCGCCTGATTACCCGGTACCGTCCCGTCGCCATCAACGGAAGCTACGCGAGCTCGTTGACCCTCGTGGGGACGGAGGTGGCCGAGCGACTGAAGGTCCCGTGGGTCACGGGATCCATTGCGGATCCCATCACTGGCCGCGGGTTCAAGTACGTGTTCCAGGTCTCTCCGAAGGCAAGCATGTTCGGGAAGATGCAGGTCGACTTTGCGGCCGAGTTGCTCAAACAGGCAAGGGTCGCCGGGAAGCGGAAAGTGGCGATCCTCTATGAGGATACGGCATACGGGACTTCCACCTCGAAAGGCCTCCTGGACCGGTCGAAGGAGCTTGGTCTTGACGTCGCCCTGTACGAAGCCTATAAGGCCGGGATCACAGATGCTGCTCCTCTTGTCACGAAGGTAAAGGCCTCCGGCGCCGACATCCTCTTCCCAGTCAGCTATCTCACCGACGCCATCCTCCTCATCAAGACCCTTAAGGAGCAGGGGGTCAACGTAGTCGTCATCGGTGGTGGAGCAGGGTACCTCATGCCGGAGTTCTACCAGGGGTTGGGGAAGC
The DNA here is from genome assembly GCA_030550015.1 of bacterium. GTDB lineage: Bacteria > Sysuimicrobiota > Sysuimicrobiia > Sysuimicrobiales > Thermofontiviventaceae > Thermofontivivens > Thermofontivivens primus. Next base: position 15,243 of record JAUQQG010000107.1, read on the forward strand.
TGGCAGAGGGTGTCTTTAGCGTGGGGTCCTGGAACTGGGACCTCCCTTATAAGCCGATTAAAGATGTCGCCGAGCGGTACAAGCGGCGGACAGGGGAGTTCATCCAGGAACACGCCGGCGAGGGCTATGCCATCATGTGGATTATCGCCAACGCCCTGGAGCGCGCCCGCTCCACCGATCCTCAGAAGGTGCGAGATGCCTTGGCGAAGACGGACTTGAAACCTCCTCACCCCGGTGCCATCATGCCGGGTGGGTGCATCAAGTTCGATAGCACGGGGTGGAATACCTGTGTTCACCCTGTGATGGTCCAGTGGCAGGATGGTGAGCTCAGGACCGTCTGGCCACCGAACGTGGCGACGGTGAAGGCTCGCCTTCCCTGGTGATGCACAAGGTGGGGCGGGGTAAGGGTCCCGCCCCACCGCTTCCTCCCTCCTATGCGGCCCGAGATTCTCTTGCAAGCTCTGGTGAATGGTATTCTCATGGGCGGGGTCTACAGCCTTGTGAGCATCGGGCTCACGTTGATCTTTGGCGTTGTGCGCATTGTGAACTTCGCCCATGGGGAGTTCCTGATGGTGGGGATGTACATCACCTATTGGCTGTGGGCGCTCACCCGCATGGATCCTATTGTGACCGCACTGGTATCCATGCCCATCCTGGCAGTGATGGGGTATTTCTTCTACCGGGCCCTCGTACGGCGGGTTCTGGGGGCGCCGGACCTCTCCCAGATCTTCCTCACAGTCGGCGTCAGCCTCGTGCTTCAGAATTTTGCTCTGCTGATCTTTACTGCCAACTACCGTTCGGTGACCGTAGCCTATGCGACGCAGGCATTCCGCGTTGGACCCGTTTCATTCAGTGTGGCTCGGCTTATTGCCTTCGCGGTGGCGGTTTTCCTGAGCCTCCTGGTGGGTCTGTTCCTAGGTCGGACAGACATTGGAAGAGCCATGCGGGCCGTCGCCCAAGATCGGGATGCGGCGATGCTCCTTGGGATCGATCCTCACCGGGTCTACGCCCTAGCGGTGGCGCTCGGTGCTGCCTTGGCAGGAGCAGGGGGAAGTGTGATCATGCCCTACTTCTATGTCTTCCCTACCGTCGGCGCCTCTTTCGTCCTCATCGCCTTCGTGGTCGTGATCATGGGAGGACTTGGGAACGTAACAGGTGCCTTTTTAGGCGGGATCATCATGGGCATTGCGGAATCGCTCGGGATCCTGTTCGTCGGTGCCGATGCTGGCGTAATCGTGGCATTCATCATCCTGATCCTTGTCCTCGTCCTGCGGCCCCAAGGCCTGCTGGCAGTAAGAAGGGGGTAGAAGGAGAAAATGCGTGGTGCGCCTGTTCCAAGCGAGAGGGTCATCCCCGCCACGGCCCGCTTCATCAAACCCCTGAGCGCCGTTGTGGTTCTCCTTGTCCTGCTGGTTGCCCCATGGTTTTTCACGCCTTACCCTTTGCACATTGTGATTATGACCCTCCTGTTCGCAGCAGCAGGCTCGGCCTGGAATATCGTCGGTGGATATGCCGGCCAGCTTTCCCTAGGACACGCAGCCTTTTTTGGCATCGGGGCGTATACAACGACGCTCTTGCAGATCCACCTGAAACTCTCTCCCTGGATTGGTATGTGGGCAGGCGCAATCTTAGCCGTGGTTGCTGCGGTTCTCATTGGTTGGGCAACCTTGCGACTGCAGGGTCCGTACTTCGCCATCGCCACGATTGCATTTGCTGAGGTTCTGCGCCTTATGACCCTCCACCTGCGGGATTTTACGGGGGGCGCTGTGGGGCTCACCGTGCCCTATCTCGGCAACCGCCCGTGGTACTTCCAGTTTGAACAAAAGGTGTATTATTACTATGTCATTCTCACCCTGCTCCTCCTCATCGTGGCCGTTGTCCGCCGGATGGCTTCCTCCCGCCTTGGGTACTACCTCATCGCCATTGGCCAGAACGAGATTGTCGCCGAAGCTGTCGGCGTCCCCGCAGTCGCCACAAAGATCAAAGCCCTGACCCTGAGCGCTTTCCTGACGGCATTGTGCGGAACGTTTTACGCCCAATATATCTACTTCATCGACCCCTTCTCGGTGCTCAGCCTGGGACTTTCCATTGAGTTCGCGCTTGTGGCCATTGTGGGCGGGGTACGTACGGTTTGGGGGCCGGTGCTCGGAGCTGCCCTTCTGCGTCCCCTCACGGAGCTCACCCAAGCCGCGCTTGGGGCCACCTATGCAGGTGTGCAACTCATCGTGTACGGGAGCTTGCTCATCCTAGTGATCCTCCTGCGGCCCGAGGGCCTCATCGGGCCGGTAAGCCGGATTTACACCCGGATGATGCGCCGGCTGGAGGTGTGAGATGCTTGAAGTTGAGAATTTGACAAAGCGCTTCGGCGGATTAGTGGCGGTGGATCACTTGACATTCCAGGTCGCCCAGGGAGAGATCGTGGGGATCATTGGTCCCAACGGTTCTGGCAAGACTACCACGTTCAATCTGATCACAGGGATCTACCGACCAACCTCCGGTCGGATCCGCCTGTTTGGCATGGATATCACCGGCAGGCCTCCCCACGAGATCTGTAGGCTGGGGATCGCGCGGACTTTCCAGGTGATGCAGCCATTCCGCGAGATCACAGTCTTGGAAAACGTGCTCATTGGGGCTTTCTGTCGGACCGCTGATCCCCGTGAGGCAGAGCGCCTTGCCATGGAGGCCCTGGCATTCGTTGGTCTCGCCCAAAAGCGGGATGTCCTCGCGAAGCACCTCCCCACCATGGACCAGCGGAGGCTCGAACTTGCCCGGGCACTCGCAACGCAACCGAAGTTGCTCTTGCTCGATGAGAGCTTGGCGGGCCTGACGCCACGGGAGATCGATGAAGCGCTGGACTTGCTGAGGGAGACCGTTCGACGGGGGGTCACCCTTATCGTGGTGGAGCACCAGATGAGGGCGATCATGCAGCTCTGTCACCGTGTGATCGTTTTAGATTATGGAAAGAGAATCGCCGAGGGACCGCCTGA
>JAUQQG010000013.1:0-5559 GCA_030550015.1 bacterium
ACTGTAACACCTAGACCCAGGAGAACGAGCAACGGGAGATAACGCCTCGCCATGCCTAGCTTGGGGTCCAACCCTTCCAAGAGAAGCCCAAGGAGCAAGGCTCCGCCTGCAAGGGCTCCTGCTGTGACCGCGTAGAAAAGACCTCTGGGAGGGTAGAAAGAAGGGAGGGGCTGTGCTGGGCCTAACTTGAACCCCTGCTCCTTGAGCCCTCTGGCGATGGCCGTCACGTACTCGAGATTCGTGGAGATCGCATCGACCCCCGCGCTGGTCTGGAGGAATGGACGGATGTAGAGGATCCGGATGTTGCGCTCCCGGGCGGCGCGCAGGTACTTGTCCACGGCCTCGGAGGGAGCAAGACGGTTCAGCTCCTCTGGAGGGATGCTAAACACACGGATCACCGTTGGAGCAAGGAGGCGGGCCAGGGATTCCTCGCCCCTCTGGCGGCGAGCCTCGGAGAACGCTTCAATACGACCAAATTGGAACCCCAAACGCTTCATTTGCTCCGCAGCTGGCTTGATGAGGTGTTCAGCGCCCAGGACCTCGGTCAGCTCAAAGATGACTGGCGTTCCCTCTGGAGATCCAGTGTAACGGGAGAAACGGCGTTCCAGCCCCTCGGCAGAAAGGCCCCGGTAGTTCCGAAGCCGTAGCACAACGCGCAAACCGAAGGAAGGGGAAGTGCCAGGGAGGAACCCCAAGCCCATCTCCTCCAGGTCACGCACATCCCCCTGGACTTCCAGCACCTCGCTTCCAGCGCTTACGTGAACAAGGCGCACCCGGGTGGCCCCCAGGTAATCCTGAAAGCGTGCGCCCAGTTCCCCCAAGATGGAGGGAGGGCCGAAGACATAGACCGCATAGGGCGAAACCTTTCCTTCCCGCACGAGGGATCCCAGGAGGGGTGGGAGGAACCCTCCGTGTGCTTGGGAGAGGATCTCAGCCCCCGCCGCGTAGTTGATCGTTCCTGCCTCCTGCAACCTGCGAAGGGTGGCCTCGTAGAGGGCGAGGGAGGTGGCTCCTCGCTTCTTGAGCTCGGCAAACAACCCCTCAGGGGGAAGTCCTGCGCGCGAGGCCAGGAACCTCCAGCTCGGCTCATCGAGGACGATCTCCACCTGGCGGGAATGCGCTTCCACACCTGCACGGCCTGCGAGGATGGCGAGGGAAGCGAGAAGGCCGATCCCTATAAGAACGGCCAGGATACGCTGCTTGCGGAAGGGCTCGATCCAGGTGACCGTAAGAAGCCTCCTTTCTCGCTCTCCTCTCGAAGAACTTCCTCGTTTAAGGAGCTCTCGTAGCCTGGGAGGCTCTCGATCTGGCGTGTTCCTTGAGGTAAGCGGCAATGAACAGGTCGATCTCCCCGTCAAGGACGGCCTGGGCGTTCCCTGTCTCCACCCCAGTGCGATGATCCTTCACGAGCTGGTAGGGATGGAGGACATAAGAACGGATCTGGTTTCCCCAGGCAGCTTGGCGGTACTCCCCGCGGAGCGCAGCCAACTGCTGCCGCTGCTTTTCCTGCTCAAGCTCATAAAGGCGCGCGCGCAGCAAGCGGAGAGCCGTCAGCTTGTTGGCATACTGGGAGCGCTCATTCTGGCACTGGACGACGATGCCTGTGGGGAGGTGGGTGATGCGAACGGCCGTTTCCACCTTATTCACATTCTGTCCCCCTGCCCCGCTTGCCCGGAAGGTTTCAACCTTGAGATCTTCCTCCCTGAGCTCGACCTCTACCTCCCCGACCTCGGGCACCACATCGACCAGGGCAAAGGAGGTATGCCTGCGATGGGCGGCATCAAAAGGAGAGAGCCGGACGAGACGGTGCACCCCCCGTTCCCCTTTCAGGTACCCATACGCATAGGGACCGTTCACGATGACCGTAACGCTCTTCAGGCCTGCTTCTTCTCCCAGGGAACGGTCGACAATCTCCGTGCGATAGCCTTTCCCTTCTGCCCAGCGGAGGTACATGCGGAGGAGCATCTCCACCCAGTCCTGGGATTCCGTCCCCCCGGCACCGGCATGGATCGAGAGGATGGCGTTAGACCTGTCGTGCTCCTCGCTTAACAGGAGCGAGAGTTGCATCTGCTCAAGCCTGGAATGGACGGACCGGGCCTCACGGGCAAGCTCCAGGAGGATCTCCGGATCATCGTCGGCAATCCCCGCGAGCTCAGTGAGGTCGCGCAGGCCACGGCGTAGCCCCTCGTATTCCTCCAATTGGGAGCGGAGCCTGTTGACCTCCTGGCTCACCCTCCGGGCGACCTCAGGATCAGCCCAGAGATCAGGCTTCTGCATTTCCTCCTCCAGGGATTTCAGCCGGGAGAAGAGCGAGGGGACGTCAAAGATGCTCTCCAATTTCTTCGAGGAGCCTGCGGTCTTCCTCAATGAGTGTGCGCAGCTCTTCCAGGGTCATCCTCATCACCACGCTTCCCTGCCGGGCACAAAGGAAAAGGTCCGGCCACCGGCCGTCATTATATCAGATCAACGGGGCGAAAGCAAAAACCACAAGAGGAGATCCCCCACCCCCCGGGCGATTCCGAGGCCCAGGGCGTTCCCGGTGAGGAGCCGGAGAAATCCAAAGGAGGCCCCCGTGAGAATGGCCCAGACCCAGGCCTCCGCAGGCAACCCTGCCTGGATCAGCATGCCCACGAGGGTGGTGAGAACCCAGGCAACCCGACGTGTCTGCCAGAGGGCGATGGCTTCAAAGGCGACCCCGCGCAGCCACGTCTCTAGGGCGATCCCGGCAAGGAGGAAGCGAACCCCACCCACAAGCCACCCGTCGGGAGGGGGGATGGGGGTGATGGGCACAAGCCACGCTGCATAGCCCGTGTAGAGGACATAGGCGAGCCCTAGGACGATGGCAAGCCCGAGAAGTAAGCTCACACCGAGCCCCCTCCAGCCTCCTATGCCCCTCCTCCACAGGTCCCTCCTGGGGATCCTCATGGATGCCGTTTTGGAAGACGAAGCCAAGCGGGTTCCTGCGAGGACGAAAAACGGCCACGCCCAGCTTCCCGCGATTCCAAGGGAAGGTGAGAGTTCCCGGAGCACCAGGTAGATCGTCCCTGGGAGGAGGAGGGCTTTGAAGGCAACCCAGAAGCCTTCTTCTCCTGCTGCCTCTCCCAGGAACCTCGCGATCTGAGGGAGAGCTACGACCCCCACGAGAGCGAGGAGGAAGAGGGAGAAGAGGTCACCCCAGCGCGCATAGGGAGTCAAGACCTCCCGCCGGGGAAGGGATCCAGTGAGAGCTCCTGCGGTGTTGAGGGGCTTGTAGGCAAGGACTCGGCCATAGGGATCCACGAGCATGGAGATCCCCGTATTGGCTGCACGGATCACCCCCCGTCCTGTCTCCACCGCGCGGAGGATCGCAGCCTGGGCATGCTGGGCGGGGCCTGCCGACTCCCCGAACCAGCCATCGTTGGTGATCACGACGAGGAAATCCGCTCCTTTCCGGACAAGAGCTCGGGCCATCTCGGGGAAAATCGATTCAAAGCAGATCAACACCCCGAGATTCCCCGCAGGGGTGGCAAGGACGACTTGCTCGCGTCCTGGTCTCGTCTGGGCCTCGGCAAAGACCACAAGGCGCATCTTACTGTACTGCCCCAGCACCTTCCCATCAGGGCCAATGGCTACGGCAAGGTTGGAGGACCCTCCCTCATAGCTACTTGCCAGGATCGTCGCGCGCACACCACGGGCCCAGGACTGCACTGCAGAGAGTTTGCCCTGCGCTCCGAACAGGTCTCCTGGGACGGCAGACTCTGGAAAGACAATGAGGGAGGCTCCTCGCCTCGCTGCCTCCCTGGTCAATTGGTCGAGGAGCCCCATTGCCTCCGGGACGAACTGGATATCCCCCTTCCGTAACGGAGGAACGTTGGGCTGCAGGGCAGCCACAGGAACCATCGAAGGCAAAGATTGGGTCGGATTCCTCTCCAGCGTCACAAACCCGAAGGAAAGAGCGAGGAAGATCACCGCCACAGGAGGGACAAGGCTCGCCACCTGACGAAGGGGCCCGCCCTCCCACAGGAAGGCACAGAGGAAAAACACCACGCTGTTGATGAGGGCGATGAGGAAGGAGACCCCGTAGACACCGGCAAAAGAAGCGACCTGGAGGGCAGGAGGGAAGGAGGTTTGGGAGAGCCCCAAGAGCCCCCATGGGAACCCCAGAGGTCCGATGGACCTGAGGTACTCCACCGCGGTCCAGAGGATGGGGATCAGCCAGAGCCTCCAAAAAGTAGAGCGGCGATGCCCGAGCCAGGTGAACAGGGCGGAGAAGATCCCGAAGAAGACCGCGAGGCTCCCCCACAGGGCGATCCACGGGACAATTCCAAAGCGCAACATCCACAGGAAGAGCTCGGCGAAGGCAAGGGCACCTGCCAGGTACCCGAGGAGGAAGGCTTGTCGCGGCCGTCGCTCGTGGAGTGCCCAGAGCAAGGGTACAAGGGCCACCCAGGCCAGGGGATAGAGATGGAAGGGTGGGAAGGCCAGGAAGTACAGGGAACCAGAAGAGACCGCGCAAACAATGGAGACAACGGTCAGGGGCGGGGCGGCTTTCGCCTGGATGAGCCTTGGCCGGTAGCGAAGGACCATCTCTCCCCCTCACCCAAAGTACCCGGCAGAGGCCTTTGCCTGATGCCGGGGGCATCCTAGTGGCTCAGGATCAATACGGGGTTTTGCGAGGAGACGCCAGCGAAAAGCTTCTACCTTCTGTGCGGGGGGCTTAGCTCGGCTTACTGCTCTAGGCGCCCGTGACACTTTTTATACTTCTTCCCGCTTCCGCACCAGCATGGGTCGTTGCGGCCGATCTTGCGTTTCGCGCTCGTCGGAGCGCCCCGCACCGGTCCCGCACTGTCGCGGTTGGTCCCCGTCGCGCGCGCAGCAGGACGCAGCGCAAGCGCTGGTTCCCTCTCCTGGACCGGAGCGGGGAGGACCCTGTACAGGACTCTCACCGTCTCCTCCTGAATGCTCCGGAGCATCTCCTGGAAGAGTTCGTATGCCTCCCTCTGGTACTCCACGAGGGGGCTCACTTGCCCGTAGGCCCGCAGGCCAATTCCCTCGCGCAGGCTCTCCATGGCGGAGAGATGGTCAATCCATTTCCGGTCGATGGTTTGGAGGAGGACGAGGCGCTCGATCTCCCGCATCGCCTCGGGGCCGACCTGCTGCTCCTTCTGTTCGTAAGCCTGGAGCCCTGCGCGGATGAGGGTTTCTCGGATCTCCTCCCGCGTGCGGCCCTCCAGCTCCTCCGCAGTGATCATGCCCAGCTGGGGGATGAGCTGGACGGCAGCGTTGCAAAGCCCTTCCAGATCCCACTCCTGGGGACGCAGGTTTTGGGGACAGAACTCGTCCACTAAGTTGCCCAGGAGCCGCTCCACCATGTCCAGGATGTTCTCCCGGATATTCTCGCCCAGGAGGACCTTCCGACGCTCCCCGTAGATGACCTTGCGCTGGATGTTCATCACATCGTCGTACTCGAGGACGTGCTTGCGGATGTCGAAGTGGTAATTTTCCACTTTCTTCTGCGCGTTCTCGATCTGCCGACTCACCAGTGGGGATTCGATCGGGGTGTCCTCATCGATACCCAAG
>JAUQQG010000013.1:5569-17237 GCA_030550015.1 bacterium
TCCATCAAGGAGGCGACGCGCTCTCCCCCAAACAAGCGCATGAGTTCGTCCTCCAAAGAGACATAGAACCGCGAGGAACCTGGATCCCCCTGGCGCCCAGCGCGCCCCCGGAGCTGGTTGTCAATGCGTCTGGCTTCGTGGCGCTCGGTGCCGATGACGTGGAGTCCGCCAAGCCTCCTGACTTCCTCGGCCTCCTGGGGATCTGGGGGGTTCCCGCCCAGGATGATGTCGACCCCGCGGCCGGCCATGTTTGTGGCAATGGTCACCGCTCCCTTCCGGCCGGCCTGGGCAATGATCTCCGCTTCCTTCTCGTGATACTTGGCGTTGAGGACCTGGTGGGGGATCCCTCGTTCCCGAAGGGCCCTGGAGAGCATCTCGTTCTTCTCAATGGACCGGGTACCCACGAGGACGGGTCGGCCAAGCTTGTAGCACTCTTCGATTTCCTTGATCACCGCGCGGAACTTAGCCCGTTCTGTCTTGTAGACGACATCGGGATAATCCACCCGGATCATTGGCTTGTGGGTGGGGATGACGACGACCTCCATCCCATAGATCTGACGCAGCTCCTCCTCCTCAGTCTTCGCCGTGCCCGTCATCCCAGCGAGCTTCTCATACATGCGGAAGTAGTTCTGGATGGTGATCGTCGCCAGGGTCTGGGACTCGCGCTGGATCCGCACGCCCTCCTTGGCTTCAATAGCCTGATGGAGCCCGTCGCTGTAGCGCCGGCCGAACATGAGGCGGCCAGTGAACTCGTCCACAATGATTACCTGGCCGTCCTTCACAACATAATCGACATCCCGCTTGTAACAAGCCTGTGCGCGCAGGGCTTGGATGAGGTGGTGCATCAGGTTGATGTTGTGGGGGTCGGAGAGGTTATCCACTCCGAGCATGCGCTCTACCTTTGCGATGCCTTCCTCAGTGGGCACGGCGTTCTTGAGTTTCTCGTCCACATGGTAGTCCACACCTGGGACGAGGCGCCTGGCGATCTTGGCGAAGGTATAGTAGAGATCCGTAGACTCCTCGACCTGGCCGGAGATGATGAGGGGTGTGCGGGCTTCGTCGATGAGGATGAAGTCCACCTCGTCCACGATAGCGTAGTAGTGCTCGCGCTGCACCAGGTCCGATGGGCGAAGGGCCATGTTGTCGCGGAGGTAGTCGAACCCGAACTCGCTGTTGGTGCCGTAGGTAATATCGGCCTCGTACGCCTCCCTCCGGGAGATGGGGCGGAAGTGGTTGAGTCGGTCATCGGCGTGAGGTTTGGGATCCTGGTAAGCCGGGTCATACAGCCCCGAGAACTCGTGGACAATCACGGCCACGGAGAGTCCCAAGAAGTGGTAGATCGGCCCCATCCACCCGGCATCCCGCATCGCCAGGTAGTCGTTGACGGTCACCAAGTGAACCCCCCGACCAGTGAGGGCATTGAGATAGAGGGGCAGGGTAGCGACGAGGGTCTTCCCCTCGCCGGTCTTCATCTCCGCGACCTTCCCCTGGTGGAGGACGATCCCACCCATCAACTGAACGTCGAAGTGGCGCAGGCCAATGGTCCGCTTGCTGGCCTCGCGGACGACGGCAAACGCCTCCGGGAGGAGATCGTCAAGGGTCTCGCCCGCTTGCAGCCGCGCCTTGAACTCCGCCGTCTTCGCCCGAAGCGCATCATCGGAAAGACGCTCCATCTCCCCTTCCAGGGAGTTAATCCGCTCCACAAAGGGGAGAAGACGCCGGATTGCCCGCTCATTGGAATCTCCGAGGAACCTTTGCAGGACCTTCAGGATGAGCCCTCCCTCTTCCGCATTGGTACACCGCTATTATACCACTCCCCAGGAACCGCTTACTCCTGCTCCGAGGAGGGAGTACACAATGTGGGTGAAGCGATGGATCTGATGATTATCCCTGCGCAGCCAACCAGGACAAAGGCCGGTTGATGGCAGCGAGGACCGCCCGGACGACTGCCTCCCTTGGGTCCTCCCGGACAATGGCGGAACCGCTGAGGTGTTCCTCCTCAGGAGACAGGAGGGTCACCAGGGCTAAAGCCACCTCCCTCCTCGCCAAGGGGACGATGGCGACCTCTTCAAGGAGGAACAACCCTTCTGCGCGCAGGAAGGTCTCCACCGCTCGCAGTGTGGCCTGGGCGGCGAGCTCCAAGCGATGGCGGGAAGAGTTCGGCCCGGAGGCAACCCCTTCGTACAAGAGCCCCCGGTCCTCGAGGTGCACCTTCACCTCGAGGGTGTTGCGGATGGTGGAGACGGTGAGGCCGACGAACTTGAGACGAGCGCGTCCTGGGGGGAGGACCTGCTGCTCTTCCTGCCGGAGGAGCGCGATCCGGATCTGCCTTGGTTCCAGCGTGACCCCAAGCTCTGCGGCTAGGGCGGAAACGACATCGAGGGCAATCATCTTCGGGCTCCTTTCCGGACGCCCCAACACGTGGATGAGGTGGATCCCGCCTTCCTCCCCAGCCTCCACCCGGACGGCCTCCACTCCCTTCAGCCTCCGGATGATCTCCTCGGCCTGCTGGGCGATGGTTTTCCCTTCCTGCTCCTTCAAGGGTCCCCCCTACCCTTCCGGCTCGATGAGCCCGTACTTTCCATCCCGCCGCTTATAGACGACGTTCACCTCCCTGGTGCGGGCGTTGCGGAAGACGAAGAAGTCGTGGCTGAGGAGCTCCATCTGCATGATGGCTTCCTCAACGTCCATGGGTTTGAGAGCAAAGCGCTTGATCCGAACCACGTCCTGGGGAATGGTCTCCGCCCCGGCAATGGCGGGGACCTCCTTGAGGCCTGCGCTCCTGGAACGATCCCTCGCCCTGGACCGCCTGCGGCTCTCGTCCAGGCGGCGTTTCTCGATCATCCGGCTGCGGAACTTGGCAAGTTGCTTCTCCAGCTTCTCCACCACCCCGTCGATGGAGGCGTACATGTCCGTCGTCGCCTCCTCCCCGCGGAGGATCAAGCCATCGCCTCGCACGGTGACTTCCACAACCTCCGCGGGCCCGAGGGGCCGTTGCCGCTCCACCTTCAGGACAACATGGGCCTCCTGGATCTGGTGAAAGTACTTGGTGATCTTCTGGAGCTTCCGTTCTGCATACTGCCGCAAGGCATCGGTGACCTCGATATTCTTACCGGCAACGATCACGTTCATCTCGCCAAAACCCCCAGACCGGGAATGTGCTATAGATGTTCCCTTTGTACACGCAAGTTCCTGCTTCTTCCATCGGACCTTTGGGACAAATCAAAAGCCCCAGCTGCCTTTGCTTCGCTGGGGCTTTATCGCCTCCTGACGACCCCGGCAAAATCCTTTTGACTCTCGCCGGCAAACCTTTCAAGAAGGCTCCTATTCTTTGATCTTCACGACGTTGGCGGCCTGCGGTCCTCGCGCTCCCTCCACGATGTCAAACTCAACGAGCTGGCCCTCCTCGAGGGTCTTGAACCCCTCCATCTGGATGGCCGTGTAGTGAACGAACACATCCCTTCCGTCTTCCCGGGCAATGAAACCGTATCCCTTCTCGGGGTTGAACCACTTTACCCTACCGCGATATGCCATTTGCCTACCTCCTAGCTATTTCTAGGGCACTGCCCGAACCGACATTGGGAAGTGCCCCAACTCCACATGCAAGCCAAGGATAGCACTAGGGATTGACTCATGTCAAGGAAGCGTACCCCAGCGCCGGTAGAGCGTGTGCGGGATGCAGAGCTGATCGAGGATCTTCCCGACGGTCTGGTCGATGATCTCCTCTACGGTCCTCGGGCCATGGTAAAAGGCGGGGATGGGTGGGAGGATCACCGCGCCGATCTCTGCTGCCCGCACCATGTTCCGCAGGTGTCCCAGGTGGAGAGGCGTCTCCCTGGGGACAAGGATGAGACGGCGTCCTTCCTTGAGCGTTACATCGGCAGCCCTGGCTACAAGGTCCTGGCTCATGGAGTAGGCGATGGCTGCGAGGGTCTTCATGGAGCAGGGGACCACGATCATCCCATCTGTCGGGAAGGATCCGCTGCTAATGGGTGCAGCAAGATCCGCATTGTCATAGACGGCTGTGGCCAGGGCTTCCACCTCTTCAACTTGCCACCCTGTCTCTAACACGATGGTCCGGCGCGCTCCCTCGGTGATCACGAGGTGCGTCTCCACCTGCGCCTCCCGCAGCGCTTGGAGAGTGCGGATCCCGTAGATTGGGCCAGATGATCCGGTGATCCCCACAACGATCCGCATGGGTCCTTACTCCTCTGGGAAGTACTCCTTCCACCGGAGCCGCACCCGTTCCTGGATCTCCGGTGTCATCTCGAGAGGTTTGGGATAGCCCTCCTTCCAGGTGGCGTCGATACCCATCCGCCCGTGGCAGACTGGCCATACGCCCCTCAGCTCCACATGTTCAAAGACGATGTCCCTAGCGGGGTCGAACCTGGTGAAGATCCCCCAGATCAGGCTCTCCTGGTCCGTGACGTCCACATCGGGGCTGACGACGACAATCCACGGGACGCCCTCAAGCCCCTCGGCCTTCACCAACCGCTCGATCATCTCTCTCCCGCCGGCGCGCACTTGGACGGCGAGGAGCGTATCTTCCCAGAGTGCCCACCGGAGAATCCGAGGGTCCAGATCCCGGAGGTCAGGGATGCGGGGAGGTACATGGTGTCTTCGCTGACCGTTCCTCCCCGTGGCATCGAGGATCAGCTTGCTTCCCAAGTGCATGCGGAAGGAGGTAAAATCCAGGGTATCGAGCGTGGACCGTGAGATGAGGATGAAATCCTCAGGAGGGTCGAAGTTCTCCCGGATCGCACGGAGCACTGCCCGGAAATCCCGTACGTTCACTTCTGGGTCCACGAGCACAATGCACTTGGTCAGGGACATCTGGCCCTGGCCGAGGAGCCCCAGAGCGGTTTTCAGCGCCTCCCTGGGATAGCGGCTCTCCACGGCGGCCACGGCGAGGTTGTGGAACCCAGCCTCGTAGTACGCCCACAAGTCACGCAGCTCCGGAGAAAGAAGCCTGAGGAGGGGGATGAGCATCTCTTGAACCGCATCCCCCAGGTAGCGGTCCTCCTGGGGAGGCTTCCCCACCACGGCGGCAGGGTAGACAGGTGACCTGCGGCGTACAACCCGTTGAAGGTGGAAAACAGGGAAGGGCGCAGCGTGGGAGTAGTGTCCGAAGTGGTCGCCGAACGGCCCTTCCATCTCGCGTTCAAATGGAGGGACGATCCCCTCCAACACCATTTCGGCGTTCGCCGGGTAGTCTAAATTGATCGTGAGCCCTTGGACCATTGGCGTGGGAGCACCACGGAGCCAGCCACTGAACACAACTTCCTCGAACCCCTCTGGGAGGGGAAGGACTGCGGAGAGGAGGAGGGCGGGATCTCCTCCGAGGACGACAGCTACGGGAAGAGCATCGCCCCGCTTCTCTGCCTGGTAGTAGTGAAACCCCCCACCCTTCTGGACCTGCCAGTGCATCCCTGTCCGCCTCTTGTCGTATACGTGCAGCCGGTAGATGCCCAAGTTGCTCCTCCCGGTGAGAGGATCCCGGGTAAACACCATCCCCTCGGTGATGAAGCGGCCTCCATCCTCTGGCCAGCACATGAGGATGGGAAGCTTGTCGAGATCCGGCTCCTCGGAGACCTCCTGGCATAGCGCGCGGCGTACCCTCCTCAGGCGCAAATGGAGGGCTTTCCCAATAACCCCGCGCATCTCCCATAAGGATCGCAAGGAAGGAGGGTTCAGGCGCTCCAGGAGACGGGCCAGTTCCTCCCCAACCTCGGCGGGCGGGCGGCCGAGGGCTTCTTCGATCCTCCTGCGACTCCCCAGGATATTGATGGCCAAGGGAAAGGGGGACCCCTTGACGCGTTCGAACAGGAGAGCCGGACCTTCCTCCCGGACGACGCGGGTGACGATCTCGGTGATCTCTAGCCTCGGATCTACCTCTACTTTCACCCGGCGCAGTTCCCCCAGTCGCTCCAAGTGCCGGAGGAAGTCCTGGAGATCCGCGAACGGCATCGATACCCCTCCCTAGGGACTCCGAAGGACGGTCCTGTCGAGCAGCGCGAACAAGAAGAGGGCAACGCTCACCAGCCCGTTCATGGTGAAGAAGCTGGTGTGGATCCTAGAAAGGTCGTCAGGCCGCACGATGGCATGTTCGTAGGCTAGGAGGGCAGCCGTCACCCCCACGCCGAGGAGATAGAAACTCCCGAACCCACCGGACCTCCCGGCAAGGAAGAGGGCGAAGACGGTGATGGCGTGGAGCCATCGGGCGACAACAAGAGAGACCGGAACCCCAAAATCCGCGGGGATGGAGTGGATCCCCTCCTTGCGGTCGACCTCCACATCCTGGAGGGCGTAGAGGATATCGAACCCAGCAACCCAGGTGGCTGCGGCCAATCCCAAGAACACAGCGGGGGGCGCGAGGGTGTTCGTGGCGGCGATCCACACCGCTGGAGGGATCATCAGGTAAACTGCGCCAAGGGCAAAGTGCGTGAGCCAGGTGAATCGCTTGGCATAGGGATAACAGATGAGAGCGGCGAGCACTACGGGCCAGAGGAAGTGTGTAAGGGGAGCCAAGTGGTACACGCTGACTAGGAAGAGGATGCCCGCAAGAAGGGTGTACAGGATTACCTCTCTCGTCGTGATCCGCCCCGTGACCAAGGGACGGGTGCTGGTTCTCGGATTACGGCGGTCTATCTCCACGTCGACGAGGCGATTAACGGCCATACCAATGGTCCTCGCGCTTACCATGGCAAGGGTGATCCACCCGAAGAGGCCCGCTGGAGGAAGTCCGTCCATAGCTAGGAGAAGCGACATGTAGGCGAAAGGGAGGGCGAAGATGGTGTGCTCAAACCGGATTGTCTCCAGGAACGTCAGGAGCTTTCTCATGGCCACTCCCGGTCAACTCGGAGTCTTCCCGGGGAACGTGGGATCGAGTGGAGGCACGGCAGGGATCAGGCCACGGTCATACGCTCTCTGGTAGAGGGCCAAGAGGGCACGTTTTCCTTCCCCCCCGAGATCCAGGGTGTACTCGTTGACGTACATGCGCACAAAGCGACGGCAGATCTCCCGGTCGATGCCCCTGCCAAACTGCATGGCATAGTCCAGTGCCTCTTCTTCATGAGCAAACGCATAGCGGATGCTCTCGGCAAGGGCCTGCGAGATCCTCGCTTGGAGATCCTCCGCAAGGTCCCGGCGCACGGCGTCAAGCCCCAAAGGGAGGGGGAAGCCGGTCTCCTCCCGCCAGCGCGCGCCAAGGTCGAGGATGGGCACAAGGCCCATTTCGGCATAGGTGAGCTGACCCTCATGGATCAATAACCCTGCGTCCACCTCTCCTGCTCGCACGGCCTGGGGGATGCGATCGAAGGGGATCTCCACGGCTTGGAAGTCTTCGAGGTACAGGCGCAAGAGGAGATAGGCTGTGGTGCTCTTCCCCGGGACGGCGATAGTTCGCCCGGTGAGCTCACTGGCAATCGATTCCTTTTTACACACGATCACAGGGCCGTATCCGATCCCGAGCGATGCACCTGTGGCCAGAAGCCGGTAGCGTCCTGCCACATGGGGGTAGGTCGCGGCGGAGAGGGCGGTGACCTCAAGCTCCCCGCGCGTCGCCCGGACGTTCAGGGTGGCGATGTCCTCAAGGACATGCTCGATCTCATACCCTTCCATCTGGACGGCTCCACAGGCGAAGCCGTAGAACATGAAGGCATCGTCTGGGTCAGGACTGTGGCCGATGCGCAACACTCTCATGGACTCCCTCCACTGGGGAAGGGGATTGCGGGACACCTTCTGCAAAGACCCGGATACGCTCGTACAGCG
This sequence comes from bacterium, assembly GCA_030550015.1. Taxonomy (GTDB): domain Bacteria; phylum Sysuimicrobiota; class Sysuimicrobiia; order Sysuimicrobiales; family Thermofontiviventaceae; genus Thermofontivivens; species Thermofontivivens primus. The sequence continues at coordinate 13,340 of JAUQQG010000013.1, forward strand.
TTGTGCGTTGTACCGGGATGAACCCGGCCTCCCGGATCATGGTGACGACATCCTCCAGCGTCGTCGTATTGACGAAATCTGCCGCCCGGTGGACGTTCTCCTCGATCAAGGTGCCACCGAAGTCGTCAGCGCCAAAGTGCAGGGCGACCTGACCTGCGCGCTTCCCTTCGGAGAACCACGAAGCCTGGATGTGGGGGAAGTTGTCCAGGTAGACACGGGAGAGAGCGATGATGCGTAGGTACTCGTTTGGCCCGGCGCCAGTGGGGACCCATTTCTGGAGACGAGTATTGGCCGGTTTGAAGCTCCAGGGAATGAACGCCGTGAACCCTCCCGTCTCGTCCTGGAGGCGCCGGAGGTGCTCTAGGTGTTCGAGGATATCCTCGGGTTGCTCGACGTGGCCGTACATCATCGTCGCCGTGGTGCGGAATCCTAGCCTATGGGCTTCCCTGTGAACCTCCAGCCACTCCTCTGGCCCTCCCTTCTTGGGGCTGATGCGCTTTCGTACACGAGCCGAGAGGATCTCTGCACCACCCCCAGGGAGCGTGTACATCCCTGCCTCCCGGAGGCGTAGGAGGATCTCGCGCACAGGGAGACCAAAGTAGCGGTGCATGGCCTGGATCTCCGAGGCCGAGAAGAAGTGTGGTGTGACGTGGGGGAACCGGCGGCAGGTCTCCCGGACGAGCTCCAGGTAGTACTCAAAGGGCAAGGCAGGGTTGTGACCACCCTGGAGGAGGACGGTTGTCGCGCCCTGTGCCACCGCCTGACCGATCCTCTCCATCATCTCCTCGACGGAGTACGTATATGCGTCCGGTGCCCCGGGCTTGCGGTAGAAAGCGCAGAAGAGGCAATCGGTATCACACACGTTCGTGTAGTTGGGATTGGTATCGATGACGAAGGTCACCTCAGGACGCGGGTTGTGCCGGTACCGCAAGATGTTGGCTAGCTGGCCAAGTTCCAGGAGGTCGGCCTCTTTGTAGAGGGCAATCCCCTCCTCGAGGGTAATGCGTTCTCCCGCAAGGACCTTCGCCCGGATCTTGCGCATCCCCATCATGGTTCCTTGGATTTGACTGACTGGTCGGTCAGATTCTACCAGAGGGTTGTACTCGCGTCAAGCCTTGGCTAGCCACTGGGTTTTGTGGGGAGTCGTAGGGTTATGGTATGATATAATTTGAGTTCAAGCAGCAAGAGAAAGGTGGGGGAAGGACTCGTTGGACGCGTCAAGTTATTGGATGGAGCTCATTGCGTTAGGGATCCTTCTCCTGTGCTCTGCATTCTTCTCCGGGTCGGAGACAGCCTTTTTCGCGGCGAACCGCCTGCGCCTGAGGAATCTCAGGGATGAAGGACATCTCCAGGCCTCGCTGGCGTTGCGCCTCATCGAGGAGCCAGGCTATCTCCTGACCACCCTCCTCGTGGGGAATAACGTCGTCAATGTGGCTGCATCGGTCATCGCCTCGGGACTCTTCATCCGCCTCTTTGGCTTGGGGGAAGGCCAATGGGTCGCGATCGTGGTGATGACCCTCCTCCTCTTGGTCCTCGGGGAGATCACCCCGAAGACCATCGCTGCCCGGTACGCAGACAGGATCGTTCTCTGGGTGGTCCGCCCGATCCATGTCCTAGGGATCCTGTTCGCGCCCCTCGTCAAGGGGCTTTCTTTGATCTCCGACCTGCTCATCCGTCCCCTCGGCGCTAGGGTGAACCTGCGCTCCCCGCTCGTCACCGAGGAGGAGATCAAGCAGCTCGTGAAGCTGGGGGAGGAGGAAGGCGTCCTGGAGGAGGATGAGCGGGAGATGATCCACTCGATCTTTGAATTCGGGGAGACCATTGTCCGGGAGGTCATGGTCCCGCGCATCGACATGGTGTGCGTGGAGGATGAGACGCCCATCGGGGAGATCCTAGATATCGTCAACAGGGAGGGGCACACCCGGATCCCCGTCTACACAGGGAGCATCGACCACATCGTGGGAATCATACACGTCAAGGACCTGCTCCCCTATCTGAAGCAGGGACGGCTGGACATCAAGGCCAGAGAAATCATGCGGCCGCCGTACTTCGTTCCGGAGACAAAGAAAGTGGACGACCTCTTCCAGGAAATGCAGCGGAAGAAGGTGCACATGGCTATTGTCGTGGACGAGTACGGGGGGACGGCAGGGCTCGTTACGATCGAGGACCTCCTTGAGGAGATCGTTGGGCCGATCCTCGATGAATACGACGTGGAGGAGAAGATGGTGGAGATCCTGGACGACCGCACCGCGCTCGTGGATGCACGGATGAACCTGGAGGAGCTCAACGAGCTGCTGGGTATCGCCCTCCCGACTGAAGAGGTCGATACCGTCGGAGGGTATGTTTACAGCATCCTCGGGCACGTCCCTGAACAAGGAGAGACGGTGCAGGCCGACGGGGTAGAGATCCGCGTCGAAAAAATTGAAGGGCAGCGGATCGCCAAGGTGAAGATCACCAAGGAAGCACCCTCCTGATCGCCATGACCACGCGAGGTCATCTCCAGTCAGCTATTCGAAATTATTTCATCGCCGGCCTCCTGACCCTCCTGCCGGTGGTGATTACCCTCAGTGTGCTCGTATGGCTCTTCCACCTCCTCGATAGCGTCCTAGGATGGGCGTTCACCCTGCTCCTGGGGAGGACGGTCCCTGGCCTTGGACTCGCTACCTCCTTCCTCCTTGTCTTCGTGACCGGGATCTTCGCCACGAACGTCTTGGGGAGGCGCATGATGGGGGTGGTGGATCGCCTGATGATGCAAATCCCCGTCGCCCGCACCATCTACTCAGCAACAAAGCAGCTCAGCGATAGCATCCTGCTTCGGAAGAGAGGAGCCTTCCAGAAGGTGGTCCTTGTGGAATGGCCCCGCAAAGGACTGTTCACCTTGGGATTTGTCACAGGGGAGACCGTAGGGGAAGCTCAAGAGAAGACGGCGGAGCGCGTCTTCAACGTGTTCATTGTGACAACGCCGAACCCCACCACCGGTTTCCTTGTGCTCGTCCCAGAGAGCGAGATCATCCCCTTGGAGATGAAGGTCGAGGATGGGCTGAAGATGGTGATCTCGGGGGGCATCGTGACCCCTCCCGATATGTCCCAGATCACGATCAGGAATCCTTTATGAACCCAGAGCAGATGACCACCCTCGTGCGAGCCGCCCGGGACGCACGCCGTAAGGCGTACGCTCCCTACTCCGGGTTTAAGGTAGGGGCAGCCGTCTGGGCTGTCGACGGGACTGTCGTGACGGGGTGTAATGTCGAGAACGTGAGCTACGGCCTCTCCCACTGCGCCGAGCGGGTAGCCATCCATAAAGCCGTCTCCATGGGGAAACGCCGCCTCCTGGCCATCGCCGTCGTAGCAGAAGGAGCTGAACCACCGACCCCATGCGGGGCTTGCAGGCAGGTCATGGCCGAGTTCGGGATCGAGACGGTGATCATGGCTACGCCCAGGGGGAGGAAGGTGATCACGAAGAACCTCAGCGAGCTCCTCCCAGAGCCGTTCCTGTTCCTCCCCAAGCGCCAGAGAACAGGAACAGGGAGGGAGTGAGAAGGAGAGGCAAAATGCCAGTCTATCGCGCTGAGGGGATCGTGCTCCGCCGGGTTGCACTAGGCGAGGCGGACCGCTTGGTTACCCTGTACACCCGGGAGCACGGGAAGCTCTATGCCGTCGCCAGAGGAGCGAGAAAGCCGACGAGCCGCCTCGGAGGTCGCGTCGAGCCCTATACCCATCTCCGAGCCCTCTTGGCCTCAGGTCGCTCCCTGGACATCCTGACCCAGGTGGAGGTCGTGGAGCCGTTTGGGGCGCTACGCACCGATCTCCAGCGCATGGCCTATGCGGCGTATGCGGTCGAGCTCGTCGACAGAGCGACAGCGACCCGCGAGCCACACGCCCAGCTCTTCCACCTCCT
>JAUQQG010000028.1 GCA_030550015.1 bacterium
GCATCGTGGAGAACGAGGAGCGGGCTCGGGCGTACAAATCCGCCCGGGGCAAGGGTGGCTGGAAGCGCGTTACCTGGGACGAGGCCACGGAGCTGATCGCCGGGGCCCAAATCTACACCATCAAGAGGTATGGGCCCGATCATATCGCTGCCTTCTCTCCCATCCCTGCCATGAGCCTGCTAAGTTTTATCTCGGGGCACCGTTACAACAACCTGCTGGGCGGCATCTACTGTAGCTACTACGAGTGGTATCACGACCTCCCCCATATTGAGTCCACAATGTTTGGCGACCAGACGGAGAACTGCGAGAGCTCAGATTGGTACTTGGGCACCTACTGGATCGTGGCCGGGTCTAACCTAAACCAGACCCGCACCGCGGATGTCCACTTCCTCTCCGAGGCCAAGTACCGCGGCACGAAGGTGGTGGTTGTTTCCCCTAACTACTCCGACGTGGCCAAGTACGCGGACCTGTGGGTCCCTGTCGTACCCGGGAGTGACGGTGCTTACTTCCAGGCCTGTATCCACGTCATCCTCAAGGAGTTCTATGTTGACCGGGAGGTGCCTTACTTTACAAACTATCTTAAGCGCTATACCAACCTGCCTTTCCTAGTGATCCTGGAACCCGACCCTGAGGGCAAGAAGTTCCACCAGGGACGGTTCCTGCGAGCTTCGGACTTGGCTGAATACGCTGACCAGGAAAACGCGGAATGGAAGATGATCATGATGGATGCTCAGGGGCGACTGCACTTGCCCCCTGGCACCATCGGCTTCCGCTGGGAGAAAGAACCCACGGGCAACTGGAACCTGCAGCTGAAGAACGTTGTTACTGGAGAAGAGTTTGATCCCCTTCTCACCCTGCTGGGCAAAGAAGACCAAAGGGTAATGGTCTCGTTCAGCGATTTCACCGATACCTTCAGCATCTGGCTGGGGAAGAGCAGGAGCAAGGCTGAGCGGGCAAAAGAGGTCCTCCGTGAGGTGCCGGCAAAAAGGGTCGTCACTAAGGACGGCCGGGAACTGCTAGTAACCACTGCCTTCGACCTGCTGATGGCGTGGAATGGGACTTCCCGGGGTCTGGGCGGCGACTACCCCAGGGACTACGACGATCCCAAGCCCTTCACCCCCGCCTGGCAGGAACGGATCACTGGGGTAAGTCGCAACCTCGCTATCCAGGTGGCCCGGGAGTTCGCCGAGAACGCTGAAAAGACCCAGGGCCGGTCCCTGATCATCACCGGGCCTGGCATCCAGCACTGGTATCACGGCGCTTCCATGTACTACCGCAGCATGGCGGTGATGCTGGCCCTCTGTGGCTGCCATGGTCGCAACGGTGGCAACTTCAACCACTACGTGGGTACCCAGCACACCCGTCTCCACGCCGCCTTCAAGTACCTTGGAGCCGCTGCTGATTGGACTGGCCCGGCGCGTCTGATGAACTCCACCTCCCTCTGGTACTTCCACACCGGCCAGTGGCGCTATGACGCCATGCCACTGGATACCCAGTGGGCCGTGGATGCGCAGAAGTGTCCTCAGTGGAACCACGCTGCCGATTTCAACGCACTGGCGGTGCGGCTGGGCTGGTTACCCTTCTTCCCTCAGTTTGACCGCAAGAATCCCCTCCAGCTTTACGAGGAAGCTATCCAGGCGGGCTGTAAAACGGACGACGAGGTGAAAGAATGGGTGCTGAAGCAATTCAAAGAAGGCAAGTTGGACTTTGCCCTCCCCTACGTTGACCGTCCAGAAAACCAGCTCAAGGTGTTAACCGTCTGGCGGGGCAACCTCATTGGCACCAGCATGCGAGGCCATGAGCTTGCCCTGAAGCACTTCCTGGGTACCCATCACAATGTTCTCTACGACGACGAGCCAGCCCAAGGGCTGGTGAAGGAGATCACCTTCGACCCCGAGCGGGCCCCCATCGGTAAGCTAGACCTGCTGGTGAACCTGAACATCCGGATGGACTCCACGGCCAACTATGCCGACGTGGTGCTACCCGCGGCCTTCTGGTATGAGAAATACGACATCACCTTCGGCGATATGCATACCTTCGTGCACCCTCTCCAGCCGGCCACCGAGCCGTCCTGGGAGGCAAAGCACGACTGGGAAGCCTTCAAGCTCATCGCGAAAAAGTTCTCTGAGCTGGCTAAGAAACATTTCCCCAGACCAGTGAAAGACATCGTCCTCAAACCCTTGTGGATGGACACACCGGACCAACTGGGCCAACCGTTGGGGGAGGTAAAGGATTGGAAGAAAGGGGATGTGGAACCCATCCCGGGCAAGTACTTCCCCCACATCTTCATCGTGGAGCGGGATTATACGCAAGTGTACGACCGGCTGATCTCCCTAGGTCCGCGCATTGATCACTATGGCTCCAAAGGGCACTACGTGGATCTAACCCCCATTGTGGAGGAGGAGCTGAAGCAGAACGAGGCCCTCACGGTAAAGAACGGGCGGGTCTACGCGGAGCGGCCGGAGCAGTTCTGCGAACTGATCACCCAGGTCTCCCCGGAACTCAACGGCCGGCTCGCCTCCATGTTCTTCGAGGAGATGGAGAAGAAAGTGGGCATGCCCCTCAAGGACTTGGTAGAGCCGGTCAAAAGTCGCCGGGTGCACTATAAAGACCTGGCCTCCCAACCGAGGCGCATCCACACCTCGCCCATGTGGGGAGCCATTCTCTTCGACCCCAATACGGGCAAACAGCGCACCTTCGCCCCCTGGACGCTCAACGTCGAGCGGCTCAAGCCCTGGCATACCCTTACCGGGCGGATCGAGATCTACTTTGACCACCAGGCGATCCGAGAGCTTGGCGAAGCCCTGCCCACATACAAGCCCCCTCTCGATATGGTGGCCATCGGCGATATCCGGCCGGACAAGGCGGAGCCCAAGTCCAAAGTCTTCCGCTTCATCACTCCCCACGGCAAATGGCAGATTCACAGCTCCTTCCGCGACCACTGGCCCATGCTGCACATGTCCCGGGGCGGTCCTACGGTCTGGCTTAACCCTGACGACGCCGATGAGATTGAGGTCAAGGACAACGATTGGGTGGAGCTCTACTGCGAAAACGGCATCCAGGTGTGTCGGGCGATTGTGAGCCACCAGGTCCCCCGTGGCATGGCTATCGTCTACCATCAGGTGGAGCGGCATGTGAACGTCCCCTTCTCGCCCTTGGCCAAGAAGCGCGGGTGCACCGACCTGCGGGGCGGCAACAACAACGCCACCACCCGCATCCTGATGAACCCCCACACCATGGTGGGCGGCTACGGCAACTTCTGCTACGACATCAACTACTGGGGCACCAGTCCCTCGGAGCGGGACCACGGGGTACTCATCCGGAAAATGCCTCTGGCGCCAGGCAAGAAGGGAGCCATCTACCGCGAGGAAGAGCTGGTGATGTTGCCAGCAACTTAAGTCACCCCACCAAAATCCTAAACGGATTTTGGTGGGGACCCCGGTACGGGGAAAGCTCGAGAGGCGATTAAGCAACATGATTTCTGTCCGTTAACGGGAGGAAGCTATGAGGGTCAAAGCGCAATTTTCCATGACATTCAATTTGGAAAAGTGCATTGGCTGCAACACCTGCACCGTTGCCTGCAAGAACGTGTGGACCAACCGCGAGGGTGCCGAATACATGTGGTGGAACAACGTGGAGACCAAGCCAGGCATCGGCTACCCCAAGCGGTGGGAGGACCAGGAGGTGTGGAAGGGGGGATGGGTCAGGGAAGGGGATCGGGTAAAGCTCCGCTACGGCAGCAGGTCCTACATGCTCCTCAACCTCTTCTTCAACCCCCACATGCCGGAGATGGCCGATTACTATGGCCAGGACGTGTACACCTTCACCTACGACGACCTGCACACCGACCAGCAGAAAGGCCAGCAACCCGTGGCCAGGCCCAAATCCATGGTAACCGAGGAAGAGGACATCCCCCTGACCTGGAATGTGAACTGGGAGGATAACGCCGGCGGTGCCCACATCACCGGAAGGTACGACGTCAACTTCAGCGGGATGAGCAAGGAGGAGCACGAAGCGTACCTCAAGTTCCGAGATGTGTTCTACTTCTACCTGCCGCGCATCTGCAACCACTGTCTAAATCCCGCCTGCGTGGCTGCTTGCCCATCTGGGGCCGCATACAAGCGAGAGGAGGATGGCATTGTTCTCATCGACCAGGACCGCTGCCGCAACTGGCGCTACTGCATCTCCTCATGCCCCTACAAGAAGCCCTACTACAACTGGCGCTCGGGCAAGATGGAAAAGTGCATCCTGTGCTATCCCCGGGTGGAGCACGGACTGCCGCCTGTTTGCTTCCATAGCTGCGTGGGCCGCATCCGCTCCTTCGGCGTGATTCTCTATGACTTCGACCGGGTCCAGGAGGTAGCCTTGGCGGAGGAAAAAGACCTGGTGCGCGCCCAGCGAGAGATCATCTTGGATCCCTTCGACCCAAAGGTGATTGAGAGTGCCCGCGCCAATGGGATCAGTGACGATTGGATCGACGCCGCCCAGCGCTCGGCTCCATACCGGCTGATGAAGCGGTGGGAACTGGCCCTGCCTCTCCACCCTGAGTTCCGCACCCTGCCCATGCTCTGGTACATCCCGCCGCTGGCTCCTATCGTCACCAGCGCCGGCCAGAACTCACCCAATGAGCAGGATGTTTTTGACATGGATAAACCCAGCAACGGTCCCCTCTTGGGCCTGGACGAGCTGGACAAGTTCCGGGTGCCGATCAAGTATCTCGCGAACTTGCTCGCGGCCGGTAATGAAGAGGAGGTGAGGAAGTCCCTCCGGAGACAGCTGGCGGTCAGGCACTACGAGCGGAGCCTCCGGGTAGAGGGGAAGCCGAATGTGAAGGTCCTGGAGGAGGTAGGCCTGACGGAGGAGGACGCCAGGGGCATCGTGCGGGGTCTTTCGCTGGCCTTTTACCACGAGCGGTTCGTGGTGCCCACCACGAAGCGGGAGAAGGCGGACCTCAGCCCCTACACGGAGCGTGGCTTTGCCGGGTACGACGAAATGGCTCTTTCTAGCCCCCTGGCGCGGCGACGCAGTTACCATCGGTCTTACCACACTCCGGAGAAGAAGTATGAGTGAGGTGTGTGAACTGTTCAGGCGTGCCTATGCCCTCATCGCCGACCTCTGGTGCAACCCTCAGGATGTGGAGGCAAAGAGAGTCGCAGAGGATGTGCGAGGGATAAGCCATCTCTTGGGTAGAGTGGACCAAGAGGCGGCCGCGTATCTCGAGCAGTTTCTCGCCCACTATCCCCCGAGTGAGGAGGAATATGTGGAGCTGTTTGAACTGAACCCTCGCTGCCCGCTCTATCTGGGAAGCCACGCCTTCGAGGAACCAAAGACCTGCGCCCAGGCCGCCGTCTCCGACAGGAACGAGTATATGATCGAGCTGATCGGGATCTACAAGCATTTCGGCCTGGGGCTAGCGGGCAGAGAACTGCCGGATTACCTCCCGCTGATGGTGGAATTTCTGGCCCTCACGGTGGACGTGGAAGTTCCTATCCGAAGAAAGTTCGTTCAGGAATATTTCCTTCCCTTCCTTCCAGCTCTCCGCGAGAGGCTTGTGACGCTGAACAGTCCCTATCTTCACCTTTTGGATGGACTGGAGCGGTTGTTGAAGTTGGATCTAGAAGTGCGGATGAAGGAGGAGGCGCACCATGTTTGAGAACTTCTTCTTCGTCGGGTTGCCCTACATCACCCTTCTCCTGTTTCTTGGTGGATCAGCCTACCGGGCCTTTACCACAATGAAGAGCCGCTTCCGGGGAAAACCGGACTGGAGCGTGCGAGGGGATTTTCTTTGGACCACTCGCTCCACTGGGTTCTTCGGTCGCGCCTCTATCGGACCGGCGACCCTATGCCTGCATTGGGGGCTTGTGATCCTCATCCTTAGCCACATCCTGGGCTTTTTTGGCGGCGGGTTGAACTCGCCTTCCTTGGTTGAGGTTTTCCGCTGGGCGGGGATGTTCGGCGGTATTCTCCTCTTCTACGGCGCTTCCTGGGCCTTCGTGCGCCGGCTGATCAAACCACAGTTGCGCGCCATGAGCACCACGGAGGATTATCTCGTGCTGCTTTTCCTGATTGTGATCAGCGGGCTGGGCCTATATACCTCGGCTGTGCAACTCATCTTTGGGTTGTCTTACGGATTGGGCCCCTGGCTCTATGGCCTGCTCACCTTCCGCCCCGATCCCACCTTGCTCAGCGGTTTCCCTCTCCTCGCCAAACTGCATCTGATCGTGAACTTCATCTTCTTGGCATGGTTCCCCTTTACCAAGCTGGTGCACATGTTCAGTTACCCCTTTGGGTACATCACCCGGCCTTATATCTCCATGCGGAGCTATGTGGCGCTGAAACGATGAGTCTTAGAGCGTAGAGTGAGATGAAGGTGCTATCCGTGAGAGAGCCAAAACTAAAGGGAACCCCTAAGCAGGGTCTCGTGAGCGCGACCATTGGGTTCTTTATCGGATTCGCTGCGGTTGCGCTCTTTGGCCCGACTGCCGCTCGCTTTCAGCAAGTCATGGGTCTAGAGCCCGTGGAGGTCGGGTTGTTGGTGGCTATGCCAGCCCTCTCCGGATCGCTCTTACGGATCCCTTTCTCCGCTTGGGTCGACACCACGGGGGGACGCAAACCCTTCTTGGTGCTGCTGGTACTCTCTGTGGCCGGTATGACGGGGTTGTCCTTGGTGGTAAATTTCTTCTACCCAGACCGACTTCACCAGGGTTTTTATCCCCTCCTTCTGGCGCTTGGCATACTGTCCGGCTGTGGCATTGCTACTTTTTCAGTGGGCATCAGCCAAGTCGCTTACTGGTTCCCGCGTGCGCGTCAGGGTGTGGCGCTAGGTCTCTACGCTGGGATCGGCAATCTGGCGCCAGGGATCTTCTCACTGGTACTTCCCATTGTTCTGGTAAGGTGGGGCTTGGCCAATGCCTATTTCGTCTGGTTGTCATTGCTGGCCATTGGGACGGCGGTCTATTGGTTTACTGGGCGTAATGCCTGGTACTTTCAGCTGCGGGAGCAGGGGCTGTCTGCAGCTGAAGCACGAGAGATCGCAACCCAGCGCGGGCAGGAGTTATTCCCTTCCGCAAGCCTTCTCGAAGCCTTACGAGTCTCCGCCCTCCAGTGGCGGACATGGGCGCTGGTCTTCGTCTACTTCACCACCTTTGGTGGCTTCGTGGCCCTCACTGCTTGGCTGCCTACTTATTGGTCATCCTTTTTCCATCTAGGAACGGTGTCAGCAGGGGCCTTAACCGCCCTGTACTCAATCCTCACTTCGGCCATCCGGATTGTCGGCGGAGGGCTATCGGACACGTTAGAGGAAGGAGGCGAGAACACAGCCATTCTGGCGCTGTTGATTATGCTCAATGGGGCGACGCTCATGACGCTGACAAAGCAATTTGAAGTGGCTGTGCCGGGGATACTCCTCATGGCCGTTGGGATGGGGATGTGCAACGCTGCCGTCTTCAAGATGGTTCCGCAGGAGGTGCCCCAGGCAGTAGGGGGCGCGGCAGGATGGGTTGGTGGATTGGGTGCTTTGGGCGGCTTCGTGATCCCGCCTATCATGGGGTTTGCTGTGCGCCAGCATAAAGAGCTTGGCTACCCTCTGGGCTTCATCACCTTCCTCGTCCTGGCCATCCTCTCTCTTTCGACAGTATGGGTGTTAAAACACACGAGGCCTGAACGCGCCCACATATCCACAATCGGAGAAGCATCCCGCTCTTAGATTCCGAACACTTTGCTTAGCTCGGCACGACGAAATTCCTCTGGCTTTGGCTGGTGGATCGCAACAGAAAGGGGGGTAAGGAATGAAGAGGAGCAGGGTGTTGCTGATGGGGTTTCTTTTTCTGTTCGTCCTGACACAGGTGGGAGGGGGCGCTCCTAAAAAACAGGAGATCACCATCCAGCTCATCGAGTTTGCCTTCAAACCTAACAGGATCACCTTGACCAAGGGAGTGCCTGTGGAGCTGAAACTCTCCAATAAGGGAAGCGTAACCCATGAGTTTATGGTCTATGCGCCTCCAAAGGCTGGCATGTCCATGGAGGAATTGGAGAAGTGGGCGGAGGAGAAGTCTTACTTCAAGGGCGTTGAGGTCACCGTCGAGGGAGCTGGCATTGAGGTTGTCGGGAAGGACATCTTTGAGGTAGAGATCGAGAAAGGGAAATCGGTCGAGATTAAGTTTACGCCCATCAAGGCCGGGACCTTTGAGATCGGCTGCCACCTGCCCGGCCACTACGAGGCAGGGATGAAGGGCACGATGGTCGTGAAGTAGCCAGAGGAATCATTGGCCGGTCGGATCTGTGCACTGACGTATCCACCCACCATGATTGGCATCATCCCTCCTGGGGCCATACGGTGAAGAGAAAGATGGGATCGCCTGGGGGAACAGGTGCCTCCCTTTCACCGGAGGCCCAAGTCCGTACCCTTGATTTACAGGCGACTCTTCCTGCCGATGGGAGGAGACTTCTCCTTCACCTCTCCACCCTGGGCAGGAGAACCTCTTGTAAGGGTCGAACACCTTCCCCATCCGGGAGAGGCACAATTGGTTGGCAAGCGAGATGCTCCAGGGAACGGGGTGAGAGGCTAAAGCGGAGAGGGAGGAATGGGGTTCGTCAGGGTCTTCATCCTGGTGATCGTCCTCCTCGGGACGGCCTTTCCAGGGCTCGCGCAAGGGAGGACGATTTCTGTTGTTGTAAACGGCCAACCTGTCAGGCTGGAAGCTCCACCTTTCCTCCTCAGCGGACAGGTGATGATCCCAGCGGGGGCAGCGTTTGAAGCCTTCGGCGCTGCCGCGACCTGGTTTGCGGAAAAGCAGGCGATTGTGATCTCGAACCGCACCGGCCTCACGCTCACTCTTCGCCCGAATGAACCAGTCGTCCTGGTGAATGGGGAGCAGCGTGCGATCCCCATCGCTCCCGTGCTTCGTGGAGATCGCCCCTTCGTCCCTGCCCAGGTCGTGTTCTCCCTCCTGGGGGCATGGGTGAAGTTCGAGGAAAGAGAAGGGGTTCTGCACGTTGCCTCGCAGGTGCTTGGCGTTTCCCCAGAACAGATCCCTGAGGGCCTCCGGTTGATCGTGGATGCCACCGGGCCGGTACAGGTACAGACCCAGCGGCTTTCCAACCCCGAGCGCTTGGTCCTCGACCTGGTCAATGCCGCAAACCGGGTTCAGGAAAGGGAGATCAACGTCCAGGGGGGAGGTGTCCTCCGCATCCGCATTAGCCAGTTTCAGGTCAAACCTTACATTACCCGCATGGTCCTCGACCTGGCGCAACCTGTCACCTTCCAGGTGACCAACGCCATCGACACCTTCCGGATCGTGGTGGAGGTAAACCCCCTAGGCCCTGCAACCCCACCCTCCTCACTTTCTCCAGCGCCAGACTTCTCGGCCGCACTCAAGGTGAATGAGGTCCGGTACGAGGAGGGGAAGGGGAGTCGGGTGGTGATCTCCGCGAACAGGGCGATGCCATACACCATCAGCGAGTTCGTCTTCCCTCACCGCATCGCCGTGGATATCCAGGGGGCGATCTTTCCCCCTGTGCGCCAGGTGATTTCGGTGAAAAACCAAGTGGTGACTTACGTGCGCGCAGCCCAGTTCATGACGAACCCAGAGATCACGCGCATTGTGGTGACGCTACGCCGAAAGGTTCCATATGTCGTGAGGTCCGAAGCAGGGGGGACCAGGCTGATCGTGGAGCTTGAACAAGCTACCACCCGGAGCCATGTGGTCGCCCTTGATCCAGGTCACGGGGGGAAAGACCCCGGGGCGATCGGGCCCACTGGACTGAAAGAGGCCGAGGTGGTCTTGGACATTGCCCTGCGCACCCGCGACCTCCTCACCAGGGATGGCGTGAAAGTGGTCATGACCCGTGACCGGGACGTCTTCGTTGAAGTGGTAGACAGGCCCCGCATTGCCAGGGAACAAGGGGCGACGATCTATATCAGCATCCACGCCAACGCCAGCGTCACTGCTTCGGTGAGTGGATCAGAGACCTACTATAACACTCCCCAGAGCCTCGCCCTCGCCCAGATGATTCAGGAAGAGCTTACGCGGGCGCTTGGTCTTCCCAGCCGCGGGATCAAGACGGCAAACTTCTATGTGATCCGAGACAACACCATCCCATCTGTCCTGGTGGAGGTGGCCTTCATCTCTAGCCCTGCGGAGGAGAAGCTGTTGCGCTCTCCTGAGGTGCGGCAGAAGATCGCCATAGCGATCTACAAAGGGATCCTCCGCTTCCTTGAGGTTTATCCAGTACCGGCGGGCCATTGATCCTAGGCCCCTGATTTGAAGGAAGGCTTCTTGGGTGATGCGAGTAACGGTACTTGGCCGATGGGGAGGGTATCCTGCGCCGGGAGGAGCGTGTCCAGGGTACTTGGTGGAAGAGGGAGGGATCTTCCTCCTCGTCGACTGCGGCAATGGCGCTTTTAGCCGCCTCCAGCACCACTGCCAGGCCCACGCACTTTCCGCAGTAATCCTCTCCCACCTCCACAGCGACCACGTCGTGGATCTCTATCCATTGCGCTTGGCCCTGGAGTTCGCTATGTATCCGGAGCCTTCGCGCATCCACCTCCCCGTGTACGCTCCACAGGGTGCTCCAGCAGTATTGACCTCCCTCCTCATCCCCCAGGCCTCAAAGGAGCGGTTCCTTGAGTTCCTCAAGTTCCATCCCATCGATCCTTCCCGTTCTCTCTCCCTAGGGCCCTTCCGGATCACCTTCGCTCCAATGATCCACACCATCCCCACCTTCGCTATAGGCATCGAGTCAGCCGGGCGCAGGCTCGTGTACTCCGCCGATACCGCTCCCTGCGATGCCCTCGAAGGACTCGCCTCGGGAGCCGATCTCTTCCTCTGCGAGGCCACCCTAAGGGAACAGGAAGCCCACCTCTCTTCCCAGGTAGGCCACCTCACCGGGAGGATGGCAGGGTTCATTGCTAGGCGCGCTGGCGTACGGCGGCTGCTGCTCACCCACTTCTTTCCCACGAACCTCCCCGAGGAGTCTGCGGGAGAAGCGGCGAAGGAGTTTCCAGGAGAGATCCTCATTGCTGAGGAAGGTCGAACTTACGAGATCTAAGGATCCTGGATAAACATCAAAAGGACGTGTACTGAAGAGAGGGGGAGGGCCTTGCGCTCAGATGGGAGGAGGCCGGACCAGCTCCGGCCTGTGACGATCACAAGGCACTATATCAAGCACGCTGAAGGCTCGGTGCTCATCGAGTGGGGGGGAACCCGCGTCGTGTGCACTGCAACGGTTGAGGACAAGGTCCCAGCCTGGTTACGGGGTTCCGGACAGGGCTGGATCACGGCGGAGTATGGGATGCTCCCGCGGGCGACCCACGAGCGCAACCCCAGGGATGCCATCCTGACCAAGCAAGGCGGCCGCATCCACGAGATCCAGCGGCTGATTGGGCGATCCCTGCGTGCTGGAGTGGACCTCCAGAAGCTCGGAGAGCGGACGATCTGGATCGACTGCGATGTCCTCCAGGCCGATGGGGGGACAAGGACCGCCGCCATCACCGGCGCCTTCGTCGCCCTCGTGGACGCCCTCTATCTCCTCCGCCGGACTGGAGCCCTGTCCTGGTGGCCTCTCCGCGAGTTCCTCGCGGCGACAAGCGTGGGAATCGTCGGAGACCAACTGCTCCTCGATCTCAACTACGAGGAGGATTCCAGGGCACGGGTGGACATGAACGTGGTGATGACAGAAAGCGGCCGGTTCGTTGAGGTCCAGGGGACAGCAGAGGGACTCCCGTTCTCCAAGCAGGAGATGCTCTCCCTCCTCACCCTTGCGGAGAAGGGCATCCGGGAGCTCATCGCTATCCAAAAGCAGGCCCTCTCCGATCTCCTCCATCTTATCCCCCATTGATGCCAAAGATGCCACGCTCAGACGCTTTCTCTCGTCCAGAAATCGTCCTGGCGACCCGAAATAAGGGGAAAGTTGTCGAGATCGCGAGCCTCCTAGCGGACCTGAATGTCCTTGTGCGATCTCTGGAGGAGTTCCCTGAGGTTCCTCCCCTCCCCGAGGAAGGGGAGACCTTCCTGGAGAACGCCAAGAGCAAGGCTCTCACAGTGGCCCAGATCACCGGCCGGATCGCCATGGCCGATGACTCGGGGTTGGAAGTGGATGCCCTCGGTGGAATGCCAGGGGTGCACTCCAGCAGGTTCCTGGGAGAGGAGGCAACAGACGCTACTCGCAACGCCTGGATCCTCGAGCAACTCCGCGGCATCCCTCCCCACCAGCGCACCGCCAGGTTCCGCGCCGTCGCCGCCGTGGCGCTTCCTTCAGGAGAGGTCTACACCTTCGAGGGCGTCGTGGAGGGGAGGATCGCCGAGGAGCCACGCGGCGAGCACGGGTTCGGGTATGACCCTATCTTCCTTCTTCCAGAATACGGGAAGACGTTCGCAGAGCTGGGGCCGGAGGTGAAGAATAGGCTCAGCCACCGTGCCAAGGCCGTGTCCGCTGCGAAGGAGTTCCTGAGGCAGCTTTTCTCGCGAACCTAGCTTCGTGAACGGCTTGCTCCCTCCGTACCTCCTGGGGGTTGAGGTCGGTGCGGATCCCTTTGTAGATGGGGAAACGGAGGATCCCTTCCCGCGTCCAACCCCCGTGCTCAACCTCTACCACGAGATCCGGGCGGACCCAGGTCGGGCGCTCGTTCGTCCTGGGGCGGTGGGCGAACGGGCAGGACGGGATTTGGAGCTTGTGTAAGCGAGCGAGGAGGAGGTGGAGTTCTTCGTCGTTGAAGCCAGAGCCCGTGTGCCCAATGTACTCGAGCTCACCGCGCTCGTTGTAGACGCCTAGGAGGAGTGCTCCCAGGGTCCCCTGCCGCCGACCCCTTCCCCTGGTAAACCCTCCCACAACTGCTTCTTGGCGCTGGACGAGCTTGACCTTCACCCAGGAGCTGCTCCTTTTCCCCGGTTCGTAGCAGCTATCGAGGCGCTTGGCGATCATGCCCTCAAGCCCGAGATCCCGGACTGCCTGGAAGAAGGCTTCTCCCTCACCATAGACCGCCTCAGAGATACGGACGACTGGGTCTTTGGGGATAAGCGCTTCCAGGGCCCGCCTTCTCTCCTCCAGAGGTCGGCCCAAGAGCGTATGACCATTGACATAGAGCAAGTCGAAGAGATAGTAGACCACAGGGATCTCGGCCTTGCGCTGGGCGATCTCCTCCTTCCTGCTCACGTGAATGCGTCGCTGGAGGAGCTGGAAACTCGGTTTCCCCTCCTCATCCAGGGCGACAATCTCCCCGTCTAGGACGAGCTCAAAGGGCAGAGGAAGCTGGGAAAGGGCCTCAACTACTTCCGGGAACCGGGCAGTAAGGAGGGTGAGGTTTCTTCCTTGGAGGCGAACCTCCCTGCGTTTCCCCTCGTCCTTGATGAATGCCAGGGTCCGGATGCCGTCCCACTTGACCTCGAACAGCCAATCAGGATCTGTGAACGGTTTGCCGCCAGGCGAGGCGAGCATGGGGGGAAAGCCCTTTGGGAAGGGATCGCGCCCTGGCCGGAGGAGGCCGAGTTGTTGGAGAATCTCCCTCTGAGCTGCCATCCTTGCATGGTCCCCACAAAACGCTTTGTGATGTGTGGGGTGAACACAGGTCTTGAGCCAAATCTTGTCAAAAGATTTTGCCTGGGGCTCCTTAGCGGTGGCGTTCCCGCATCGCACCAGCCTTCGGCTGTGGCTGGCGGGCGAGTTTCGGAACCTCCTTCGACCTGCGGGCTTGCTCGAGGCTTCGACGGAGGGCCTCCATGAGATCAACGACCTTCTCAGGGCGCTTTGCTTCACGGGCCGGGATCTTCATCCCTTCAGCCTTGGACTGGATCATCTGGAGGAGGGCCTCCCGGTACTGGTCGGTATAGCTCTCGGGGCGGAAGGGTTCAGTGAGGCTTTCGATGAGCTGGATGGCCATCCTCCGCTCATTGGGGTGTACAGTCGCCTCCACGGCCATCTCGGGGATCTGGTCTATATCCCGGATCTCATCGTTGTAGTAAAGGGTAGAAAGGAGGAGCCCTTGCTTGTAGGGCCGGATGGCCACGAGGTGGTCTTTCTCGCGGAAGGTCAGCTTCCCGATGGCCACTCTCTTGGTATCGCGAA
This sequence comes from bacterium, assembly GCA_030550015.1. Classification (GTDB taxonomy): domain Bacteria; phylum Sysuimicrobiota; class Sysuimicrobiia; order Sysuimicrobiales; family Thermofontiviventaceae; genus Thermofontivivens; species Thermofontivivens primus. The sequence continues at coordinate 14,062 of JAUQQG010000028.1, forward strand.
GGGCTTCCTGGAGGAGGACGTATGCCTTCCCCCCGCCTTCGTCAGGAGAGAGGTAGTAGCTCTTGTCAAAGTAGATGGGGTCGATCTCCTCAAGGCCCGCAAAGGAGAGGATATGAACCGCCCCGGAGTTCTCGAGAGGAAGGCTGGCGAGCTCCTCTTGAGTTAAGGTAACGAACTGGCCCCTGACGAATTCATATCCCCTTATGATCTCCTCCCAGGGGACCTCCCGGTCACAGGCCGGGCAGTATCGGATGTTCTTGATAGGGGTCCCACAACTTTGGTGGAGGAGGCGGAAGTGGATATCCTTCTCCTCCGTGGCCGGGTAGAGCTTGACAGGGATGGTCACCAGACCGAAGGTGAGATATCCTTTCCAAATCGGCCGCACTTGAATCACCTATCTCGCCGTTTTTGTGGCGATTCTATTATACTGTTGGCGGAGGATTCGGAAGAATCCGATCGCTTGTTCGAGGAGGAGAAAGGTTCAGAGACGCCAAATTTATCTTTCGTTTTGGCATGACCGAAACTCTTTCAGTATGGAGGGGAAACTGGGCGCATGCGAGAGTTCTTTAAGTACTGGTCACTCGCCTTCGTCATCTTCGCCATCTTCCTCGCGGCACTGTATGTCGCCTGGCTGGACATCCGGCGGGAGGTCCGCGAGGCGGCGCAGAAGAAAGCAACGCAACGGAGGGTTCTGCGTGCAGCGGTGAACCCCTTTGAGGGAAAGACGGTAAGCCAAACCCTTGCTCCGGTCCAGCAGTTATCCGACAAGCGCCGATGGGTGCTTGACCAAGTCCTCCAGATCTCCGCCAAGCTCGGGATGAATGCGCGCGTTCTCGTCCTCCAGGACTCCAAAGAGCATTACCTGGTACATATCTCAGACGATCACCGGCTCCTCACCTACCGCGTCGACCGCGATTGGGTAGAGGAGGCGCTACAGGGCAACCGGGAGAAAGAGGAGAAAATCGTTCAAGTGGTCGAGGGATATCTTCGGAGGCAGTGGTTTGGAGAAAAGCCCAATCCTGCTAGCTCCACCATAACTGGACAAAAGCCGGCTCCCAGCACTGAGGGCGCGAAGTCCTAGGGGAGTGAGGCAGTTCCTCAGTTTCTTTTTTACCCCCTCCCTTCGCTTGTTCCTTCGGGAAGGAGCTGCTTTCGGGCTAGGGGAAGGGGCGGGGCTCCGAGGCTGAGGAGCCTGTCGTGAAAGTCGCGGAGGGAGAACTTCTCCCCCTGCAGGCGTGCGTAGTCCTCCCTCAGCTCCAGGATCAGGAGTTTTCCTAACAGATAGTTCAAGTACATCGGGTCAAAGGAGCCCCGGAACGCCTCTTTCCTCGCAGGGAGCTCTTCCATGTAAGCGTATTCTATGAACGCCTGCGTGGCTTCTTCGATGGTCATCCCCTGCGTGTGCATGCGGATCGCCACCAGATACCGGACGTTGCGGAGGAGGGCTTCGGAGAGCTGTCCAAGGCGCAGGGGCAAGTCCCCGTTCCCGTACCCTTGCTCCAGGAGCAACTCCTCGCAGTAATGTGCCCACCCCTCGACGAAGGCGTAGCTGTGGAAGGCCTTGGCGATGGGAGACGGGTTTTTTCGGAGGGAGATGAGGTGAAGGTAGTGCCCGGGGTAGACCTCGTGGATGGAGACCGCCTGCAGGGTAGAACGGTCAAATTTCGTCAGCCAGGCCTCTTGGACCTCCGGAGGCCAACTCTCTTCGGGAAGGGTGATATAGTAGTAGGACTCCGTTGCCCTTTCTTCAAAGGGCCCCACGGTATCCATCATCGCGAACGCCCACCGGTCGTACGGGGGTGTTTCGGCCACAATGGGGAGATCCTCCGTGGGCAGGGTGACAATGGGATGATCGAGGAGGAACTGCCGGAGGCGATCTAGCATCTCCCGCGCCTCCTCAAGGAGCCGCTCCCGCGGGGGGTGGTTTTTGGCGAGGCTGGCCATTACCTCGCGTGGGTCCTTTCCAGGGGAGAGTCTCGCTGCGGTCTCCCGCACTAACTCGAGGTTCCGCTCTAGAAGTTCTTTCCCCTTTGCCAGGAGTTCCTCGAGCGGGGTATTCACGAGTTCCTCGGCCTCCAACATGCGGGAGAAGAGCTCTTCACCAATGGCAAATTGTCCTGTCGCTCTTCCCCGCTCCCCTTCAAGGAACGCTAGGAATTCCTTGAGCGCATCCAGGGCACCGGCGCAGGCTTCCCGGATTTCGTCCTTGAGGCTTTCAGGAGCAGGAGGGAGCATCGCTGGGAGTTCTGTAAGGAAGCGATGATACCCACTGTAGGCTTCTATGCTGGTCTCCACAACAGGATAGGAGAGGGGAAGGCGAAGGAGTTGTCTCGCCATCTTGAGGACCCGCGGGACTTCCCGGAGGTGCCTTGCGAGGGCAACCAGGCGTTCTTCGGCTGGAGCGTATGCGCGCTTGAGATAGCCGCTCACGTCCAGCAAGTCGATAAAGGCGATGGGATTGCGCTCCTGCTCCCGGAACTCCTCCCAATAGAACTCTTCCCTTCTCGTCCTCCAACGGATGAGGTCTGCTTCATAGCGTTCAAGGGGAGGAAGCTCCCCAGGGGGGATGGCTTCGACCTCTCGGCAAATCCCCCTCAGACGCCGCAGGTATCCCTCGACAGTTTCTGGCCGATAGTCCCCGACCTGGCCATCATAGGTATGGATCCCCATCCGGGCTGCGCGGCTTGGGTAGAAGGAAAAGGAAGTAGAGAGGAAATCCTCAACGAGCCTTCGGAACCTCTCTGTTGTGTCGGTCATATGTCCCTCCTGTGGCTATCATTCCACCTGCTCGGTTCTCCGGGGAAGGTCTTTTGGGTTTCCCCAGGGCTTTCCTCTTTACCCCAGCAAACGTCTTTGCCTTTTTTGGGGACCTTCCTTTTGCGGAGTCTCCACAAAGGCTCTGCATGCTCAAGGTCTACCTAGAGCCACTTCTCTAGAGGGCAATCTATCTCCTTTGGTGC